>MTER01000133.1 GCA_002083985.1 Candidatus Altarchaeales archaeon A3 | reverse complement strand
TTTACATTTAAATTATTTCTGTGAAAATTAAAGATATATGATGTGAAAATGTTGTTAATATGTCTGATAGATTGATTACAGAATGAAATTCGAATATGCTCAATAAAGAGTGGAGGTTATTCTTGATTTTTTGACGGTTACGAGTGATTTACCTCTTAATATTGAGCAAGTTCAAATTTTTATATTTTACACTCGCTGTTGCTCGTATCTTTTAAAAACTTGAAGTTTTTAAAATACCCTGAAATTTTGAGAGGATACATCTTTTGTTTTTACCATACAGATATATCTCTTACATCAACTTTGCCCGTAACAACATGATGAATAAGCGATTTTTTATATTCTTCCAAAAGTTCAATCTTTTTTTCAATATTCTGGATAGTTTGGTCTATTTTTGAAGTTGCTTTATCGAGATATTCTGATATTTGGATTTGCTCTGAATAGGGCGGTAAAAATATTTTGATTTGACCTAAATCCGAAGGATTGATTGCAGGGTAAGCAACTCCTGTTGAATCTGCAATAACTTTTTGAATAAAGTTTTCAGATGAAGTCATATAAAATAGATACTTGGGCATTGTTTTATTGTTTGGATGAAGTACAGCAAAACCGGTAGAAACTATCAAATTTAATGGTACTTTGTCTAAATATGCAATTGCTTTTAAATATGTTCTAACAGTTGAAATTATTGTATCTTTTTGTTCAGGAACTCTTCTTGCTCTGCTTGGTGCATCTTCAAAATATAACTCATCTGTAGAAACAATTGATCCCATATTATTGACATTGGAGATATCAAGATAATTAATCTGTAGTTGATTGCTTGTTTCTTCTCCCAGAGTTTTTTTATTAATTAAACAGGAATATTTTAGTTTTTTTACTTCCCATTCTTCCAGCACTTTCCCAATCCATTTAATTCCGGAATCTCTCATCTTTGCTTTTGGATTAAGCCCTTTTGTTACAACATGATTTATCAAAGCAGTTCTTTTTTCTTTGAGAAGTTCAATTAGTTTTTTATCTGCTGCGATTGTTTTGGATAATTGAGATGTTTTAGAGTCAAGGAAATTTATTATATTCTCTTGTTGCTTTCTATCTGGCCAATATGCTAACATATTATTGAAAAAATCTTTTTGAATATGTCTTAACCCCATCCCCCAGAAACCCAAGTCATCAATTGCTCCAATATTTGATAGTATTTGGTACCACAAAAATTTCATATTAATATTTTTTTGTTTTTTTAATACCAAACAATCTGTAGATGCCGAAAATTTCCCTTTGATATAATGAACACAAGCAGTCCCACCAGTACCTAATATCAAACACTCGTTATCAAAAATTGCTTTATCAATAAATTTACTTTGAATTTGGCTTGACGTAAAAAAGGGGTAAATGCCTTCCTCATTTCCTTCTGATGCTTCAAGTCCGGACTTTCCAAAGGTAGAACATTATGTTTGATTTTGTTAGTATTCCAACCTTCAGGTATTTCTCCAATCCATTGAACTCCTGAATCTTTATATTTGAAATATGATTTATATTTCATTTTTTTATTACCTTACTGCATTTTGATTTTGCATCTTCTATCTCCTTTTTCTTTTCTAAATCGTTGTTTAAACTATTTTCATTGGAAATAACATTCTTACCTGTCTTTTGCTCAATCTCTTTTCTTGCATTTCCCGCAACTTCTCCGCCTTCTCTTGCGACTTTTTTGTTTTCTTCAAATGTTTCAGGTATCTTGTTTTTTGAAATTTCGGTTGTAGTTGCTTCCGCCAGCATATTAAGAACCAGTTCCAGATTAGACATATTATCTCGTAAATTTTCCTTTTTCAGGTTCTTGAAATTTTTATATTCTTTTGTTGTCATTCCCGTCCATGCCTTTGTAATTTCGTCGGTTAAAATTGCATATTTCTTGTCTTCTTCTACGCCCCGCTCGTCCCATTCATCAGTTAATTCTTTTCTTACTTCAATGGTTTTTAATCTCTGGTTAATCCATTCTTTTGAATATCCTTTTTTCAGGTAGGTCTCAAGCGCCCTGTCAATCGCTTTTTGCGGGTCTGCAAACTCATCAATTCTTTCAGTCCCGACTTTTGCAAGCCATAACTTGAAGGGTTCTGCTTTAGGAGAAGGTATTGACTGGATTAATCTTAAAATTGCTTTCGTATTCCCTACATCAGTTAAGTAATATTTACCGTCCGAAGACATCATTTTCAGTTGACTACAATTTGTAGCCAACTGACTTCCTTCCTGTTTTAATCTGGTTTTTAAGACACTCCAATACTTTCGAGGGTTAACGCTTTCGGTCAAAATAGCAATTACATCAATAATACTAAAAAACCATTCTTCTTTTTCTTCGTTCCATACTCTGCGAACCTGTTTGTCATTGAACAAAACAACTGAATTTTCTTTATTTTTTTTATCCATTTTATAACTCCTCCTTAATTAATTCCTGAATTTCAGCCGTAACCTCTTTAATATCCCTTTCAATTTCTTCAAGAGGTCTTATCGGTTTGTATTCATAAAAATACCGGGTAAAGTTTATTTCATATCCTATTTTATCCTTGCACCTGTCCATCCATGCATCAGGATAATATGGTTTTACTTCTTTCTCAAAGTATTTTTTAATATCCTGCTTTAGTGGAATTTTTTCAGAGTCCCTTAAATTTGAATCCTGTTGTTTTTTGCCTTTGGCATCTAAAACATAGTCTGCAGTATCGTCATGCTCGGATAAGGCAAGAATTATATTTTTAACAAAATTTGGAGTCAAATCTAAATCTTTTAGTGCTTCTTTTACTTTGGCTTCAAACTCATCCCAATTCTTATACAAATGATTTCCTGTTTTCTTTAAAGCTAAGATTATTTCCTGCTGTTTCTTTCTTCCTTCTTCTTCCTCTTTAAGCTTTAAGTCAGGGTTTTCTTTCTTGCTCTCAGTAAGTTTTGCAAACGCGCTAACCGAATATAAGTTTTCAATCCTTTCATCAGTGACCTGGTAATTTAATTGCAGAGGTCTTTCAACAATGACTTTAGTATAACCAAATTCTTCATTATCAAACAATTTACAATTCTTATCTTCTTTGAATTTCCCATAATATTGCAAAATTTCTTTAATATCATCTTCACCAAGATAGTTTCTCTTGTATCCTAAACTTTTTCGCATCTTCTTAAATCTTGAAGTTGCATCTATAAGCTGGATTTTACTAACTCTTTCACTTGGTTTTTTATTTGTCAAGACCCAAATGTATGTCTTTATGCCTGTGTTGTAAAATAACTGATCCGGCAGGGCGATAATTGCTTCAATAAAATCATTTTCAATCATCCATTTTCTGATGTCGCTTTCTCCCTGTCCGGCGTCACCTGTAAATAACGGAGAGCCATTTGTAATTACAGCGATTCTTGATTTCTCTTTAACTTTCATCTTGGAAATCATGTGTTGTAAGAACAATAATTGACCGTCATTAATTCTCGGCAATCCTGCACCAAATCGTCCCTCAAAACCCTTTTCTGCTTCTTTTCTTACTTCTGCTTCATCCTGCTCCCATTTCCTGCCATAAGGAGGATTAGAAATAATAAAGTCAAATTTCTGGTCTGTGAATTGGTCTTTTGAAAGAGTACTAAAAGGACCTTTAATATTTTCATCATTTTCGCCTTTCATTAGCATATCTGCCTTGCAGATGGCATATATATCAGGATTTATTTCCTGTCCAAATAAAACAATATCAACAGAATCGTTCATTTTTATTACAAACTCCTTACAGCTTGTTAGCATGCCTCCTGTTCCACAAGCGGGGTCGTAAACGGTTTTAATAATATTCTTTTCCTTCAAACGGATACCATTTTCAATAAAAATCAGCTTAGTCATTATTTCAACAACATCTCTTGGAGTAAAGTGCTCTCCTGCCTCTTCATTGGATTGCTCTGCAAACTTTCGTATTAATTCTTCAAAAATCAAACCCATTTCATAGTTAGAAACAATGTCCGGATGCAAATCAACTTTTGACTCAGAAAACTTTTTAATTAACAGGAACAATAAATTGGCCTTAGATAAAGTAGTAATATGCTTCTTAATATCTAAATTATCAAATATATCCTGCACATTTTTGCTGTAAGAATCAAGATAACAGATTAAATTTTGTTCCATAAGTTCAGGATCTTCAAGCAAGGTCTTAAAATCATACTTTGAATAATTGTAAAAACCTAATTGGTTGCCCTTCTTATCTTTAGCTGAATCTTGAAGAACATGTTCCATTTCAAATTGGCCTTTGTATTTGTTGTATGTTTCAAGAACTGCATTTTTTGAAGGAATTAGAACGCAATCAAATCTTTTTAATACTGTAAAAGGAAGAATTACCTTTTGATATTCATTTCTTTTATATGGCCCCCTTAATAAATCTGCCAAATCCCAGATAAAATTTACTTTTTCCTGAAAATCAGTCATCTTAAAAAACTTGTTCAATATAGATACATAAATTATAAATTAAAAGATAAAAATATAAAGATTAAGTGAATAACGAGATAAAATAAACTAATGCGTTGCCGGACAATAAAATTTTGTGAAATTTAAATTTTCCTTTTTCCAAAGTTTGCTAAATAATTGTATTTAAATTTATCCTTAAATTTATCATCCGACCATTTCATCAACAAACCATTTCGCATCAAATTCTTTAATATCACCATAGTTTTGCCCGATTCCCATAAATATAATCGGCTTTTGAATTGTGTGAGCAATGCTTAATGCACAGCCACCTTTTGCAGCATCCATTTTGGCAATAATTACCGCATCTATCCCAACCGCTTCATTAAATTCTCTTGCCTGTTCAACTGCATCATTTCCGGTTAGTGCATCTGCAACAAATACCTTTAAATCCGGCTTCATAACTTTAACAACCTTTTTCATTTCATTCATTAAATCCTTGTTGGTTTGCATTCTTCCGGCGGTGTCAGCAAATACAAAATCAATAAAATGTGCTTTTGCATATTCAACAGCATCATATATAATTGCAGCAGCATCCGTGCCCCTCTTTTCCGGCTTTATAACCTTAATTCCAAGTCGTCCTCCATGGACTGAAATTTGTTCAATTGCTCCTGCCCTGAATGTATCGCCCGCTGCAAAGACCACGCTTTTATTGTTGTCCATTAAAAATTTCCCGAATTTTGCAATTGTAGTTGTCTTTCCGGTTCCGTTTATTCCGAAAAAAACAATTTTTATCGGCTTCGTTTTTGTTTTTACCCATTCCATAAATTTTCCTTCCATCCAGTTATCCTTTAAAATTTCCAGCAAAGCATCCTTTATTTCTTTATTTACAACTTTATCAATCTCATTTTTGTTTATTTCCTTGTCTTTTAACCCGTTAAAAATTTTCTCGCAAATTTTCTCGGATGTCTCATAAGCAACATCACTGTCTATTAAATTCATCCGTAATTCCTCAATTGCCGGCTTCAAATCGCTCTCGTTTAATTTTATTTTGCTTGTAAATATACCTTTTATTTTTGAGATGAG
>MTER01000132.1:3076-7691 GCA_002083985.1 Candidatus Altarchaeales archaeon A3 | reverse complement strand
CATCACTCTCAAAAACGATAAAATTTACAAATTTTTCGTCTAAATTTTGCGAAAAACAATCAGAAATTAAAAATATTTGATATGATGTGCGTAATGTAGGATTTAATATTAAAATACGAATATGCTCAATAAAAAGTGGAGGTTATTTGTGATTTTTTGACTGTTACGATTGATTTGCCTCTTAATATTGAGCATAAAATACTAATAAAATTATCATATTTAAAATTTTGATAGCGTAAAAAATAGGTGATTGTTGGTGCTCATCCATCTAAATATAAAAAAATTAAAAGCAATATTTTAAAAATTCCGCTTAAAAGAAATCTCAAAATTTATGTATTGCGAAAAAAAGTCACCTATTTTTTACACCCTCAAAATTTTAATGGATACAACGTATCGTTAAACCTCACAAATTGAGCTTTTTTAAATTTCTGAAATTATAATTATTTTAAAATCAGGAGATTTTAAAATATCCTAATGAATTACCTATTCAAAATCATAAATATTTTTAAAAGACACTAACGAAATGCGTGTAAGTAAGGTTATTTTTAAAACGCAGAGTTTTGAAAATATCCGAGCGTAAGCGAGGTTATGTTTTATTTAATAAAAACGCAATTTCTAGAGTTGTACGTTATAAAAGAAATCTTAAAATTTATGTATTGCGAAAAAAGTCACCTATTTTTTACGCTATCAAAAAATTAATAAACAAAATGTAATTTTTAAGGTAATGAAAAATTTAAAATTTAAAATGCTATTCTAAAATGTCATTTACATTTAAAAGATTGGAAATTCCGGAGGTTTTACTTATAGAAACAAGGGTTTTTAAGGACGAGAGGGGATATTTTATGGAAACATATAAATTTAGCGAATTTGAGAAATTCGGAATAGGAAATTTTGTTCAGGAAAATACATCATTTTCAGTTAAGGGTGTTTTGCGGGGATTACATTATCAAAAGAATCCTTATGCACAGGGGAAACTCGTAAGAGCAGCAAAAGGAGAAATTTTTGATGTTGCAGTTGATATAAGAAGAGGAAGTCCAACTTATGGAAAATATATTTCAGAAATTTTATCGGAAGAGAACAAAAAAATGCTTTATGTTCCTGAGGGCTTTGCTCATGGATTTTGCACTTTGAGTGATGAGGCGATTGTAAATTATCTGACAACATCGGAATATGCTCCGCAAGCAGACAGAGGAATCATACAAAATGATGAAGATATTGCAATTGACTGGCCAATAAAAGATGTGTGGCTTTCCGAAAAAGATAAAAAGCATCCAAAATTAAGAGATGCAGATATAAATTTTGAATATAAAATTGTAACTTCTCAATAGCTCATAGGAATATGACAAAATATATGGCGACCTGTTTTGCATTTTTTTGGGTGTTTTTTATAAAATGAGCAGTTATGAAATTTATTTACCCAAACTTATTGAGAAGTTACTCAAATACTTGCAATTAAAATTTAAAAATTTTAAAAAATGAATCTATTAGTTACAGGAGGGGCGGGATTTATTGGCTCAAACTTCATTCTGTATTGGCTAAAAAAATATAAAGAAGATGGGATAATAAATTTGGATAAACTAACTTATGCAGGAAATCCTGAAAATTTAAAAAGCATTGAAAATAATCCGAATTACAAGTTTGTTAAAGGGGATATTTGCGATGCTGAATTAGTAAATAAATTAATGAATGATGAGGAGATAGACACAATTGTGCATTTTGCTGCGGAGTCACATGTAGATCGCTCAATTTTAGATCCTTCACCTTTTATAAAAACAAACATAATCGGAACTTATACTCTTCTTGAGGGGGCATTAAAAAATAAAATAAAGAGATTTCATCATATAAGTACAGATGAAGTGTTCGGCTCTCTTTCTCTTGATTCAAAAGAAAAATTTAATGAAAATACTCCTTATAGCCCTAGAAGTCCATACTCTGCATCAAAGGCAAGTGCCGACCATTTGGTCAGTGCGTATTATTTTACTTATAATCTTCCTGTAACTATTTCAAACTGTTCAAATAATTTCGGACCTTTTCATTTTCCTGAAAAACTCATTCCATTGGCAATAACCAATATTTTAGAAGGAAAAAAGGTTCCGGTTTATGGCGATGGTTTATATGTCAGGGACTGGCTTTTTGTTGAGGATCACTGCACGGCGATTGATGCAATTATTAATGAAGGCAGGATTGGCGAAACATACCTCATAGGAGGAATGACGGAAGAAATTTCAAATATGGATGTTGTCCTAAAAATTTTAAAAATAATGGGAAAAGATGAAAGTTGGATTGAATTTGTAAAGGACAGACCTGGACATGACAGAAAATACATGATTGACTGGAGTAAAATTAATAATAAATTAGGATGGCATCCGAAGCATGATTTTGATGAGGCATTGAAGTTAACCGTTGAATGGTACACAAAAAATCAGGACTGGTGGAAAAAAATAAAAACAGGGGAATATTTAAATTATTACAAAAAACAATATGGCAAAATTTAACAAATAACAAAATTTAACAAAAATGGTAAGAATAGCAATGACAGGAGGGGCCGGACTTGTCGGTTCTAAAATCGTTGAAATTTTAAAAGCAGATGAAAATTTTGGTGTCCTTATGGTATTGAAACAGCAGATGGATATTACAAACAGAAACTTGGTTTTTGACACATTGAAGGACTTAAATTTTGATGTGTTTCTTCATCTGGCGGCATATACAAATGTTGATAAGGCGGAAATTGAAAAGGAAAATGTCCGGAAGATTAATGTTGAAGGAACGAGAAATGTTTTTGATGCTGTGAAGTCCATGAATAAAAATTTTGTTTATATATCAACTGATTTTGTGTTTGACGGCGAGAAAAAAATTAATCAAAAATCAATATTTTTTGAGGACTCAAAACCAAATCCTGTTTCATATTACGGATTAACAAAGTATGAAGGCGAAAAAATTGTGAATGGAAACGGAACAATAATTCGTCTTTCTTATCCGTACAGGACAAAATTTGATAATAAACTTGACTTTGTGAGAAGTATAAGGTCATTGTTAGAACAGGGAAAGACATTATCAATGGTTACTGACTCGCTAATTGTTCCGACATTCATTGATGATGTTGCTTATGCCTTAAAGACGCTCCTTTTAAAATCTAATTTAAATTTTAAACCTGAAATTTTTCACCTTGTCGGAAGTCAGGCACTTTCTCCTTATGACTGTGGAAAAATCATCGCCAAAACATTCGGTTTGGATGATTCGTTAATTAAAGCAACAACTTATGAAGAATATTTTAAAGGCAAGGCAAAAAGACCGCAGTTTTCAGATATAAGAAGCATGAATAATATCTTTTATAAAATGAGCGGTTTTGAAGATATTATGCAAAATCGTTACACATTTTAAAATTTTGGCACTCAACAGGTTGTAAGAGAACTACCAAAAAGGTATGCTTGCTATCCTAATGGTATGTCAATCCTCAAAAATTTTTACAAAATTAAAGGTAAAAATTTGTTAATTACATCATCACAATATATTGGCCGTTAAAAAATTGAATTATATTACAACCTGTCAACCACTAACTAAAAATAAAAACACATTAAAAAGATATTTTATCATTGATTTTTAATTATTTCATAAGAACATATTGATTAGAAAGTAAAAAAAATGGCTAAAGATAAAGAGTATATCAAATTTCTAAACGATTTAAAAAATAAAATAAGGCAATCTCAGTATCAGGCATATCGGGCAGTTAACAAGGAACTTATCACCCTTTACAGAGATATAGGTAAATCTATTGCAGATAAACAAGAAAGATTAGGTTGGGGGCAGAAAATAATTCCGCAACTTTCTGATGATTTACAAAAAGAGTTTCCTCAAAACAGTGGTTTTTCTGAAAGAAACTTAAAATACATGAGAAAATTTTATCTTGAATATAGGGACAAACCAAAAGTGCAACCATTGGTTGCACAAATACCATGGAGTCACAATCTTATAATTTTGGACAAAATAAAAAACGATTATGAAAAAGAGTATTACTGCATAATGATTGTAAAGTATGGCTGGAGCAAAAGAATTTTAGTTCATCAGATAGAAACAAAATCGTTTGAACGGTTTTTAACAGACAAGAAAAGTCATAATTTTGATAAGACATTATCTGTTGATATGTTGGAGAAAATGGAACCCATCATAAAAGATAACTACCTACTTGATTTTCTTGAGATATCCGGAGATATTAAAGAAACGAAATTTGAAAAGAAAATTCTGGAAAATATTAAAAATTTCTGGAACTTGGAGTTGGTTTTACTTTTGTTGGAAGTCAATATAAAATTGTGCTTGACGAAAATGAATATTTCATTGATTTGCTATTTTATCATCGTCATTTGAAATGCCTGATTGCCGTTGATTTAAAAATAAGCAAATTCATTCCGGAATATGCGGGGAAGATGAATTTTTATCTCAATTTTCTTGATGACAAAGTTAAATTACAGGATGAGAATCCCTCTATTGGAATTATCCTCTGCAAAGAAAAAGACAATATTGTAGTTGAATATGCATTAAGAACTATCAAAAAACCAGTAGGAGTGGCAGAATATTACTTAACCAGGGAATTGCCAGATAAATTACTGAAAGAGTTACC
>MTER01000132.1:1566-3010 GCA_002083985.1 Candidatus Altarchaeales archaeon A3 | reverse complement strand
AATATAGAAAATCATTTATATTAGAGAGATCCGCGACTTCACATAACTGATTATATCCGCTTACGCCTGTCGGGAAATTGTCCACATAATAAAATTTAAAATTTAAAATCAGGATATAAAAAATGAAAGGACTGATACTTTCAGGAGGGGAGGGAACACGATTAAGGCCATTGACATATTCGCAGCAAAAGCAATTGATTCCCGTAGCAAACAAGCCGGTTTTATTTTATGGAATTGAAGATCTGATTGAAGCAGGAATAAAGGACATCGGAATTATAGTTGGTCCGAACAAAGAGCAGGTTGAAAATGCAGTAAATAATGCAAAATTTGATGCAAAATTTACATTTATTCCCCAGGATGCACCAACAGGTCTGGCACACGCAGTAAAGATAGCAAAGAAATTTATCGGCAATGAATCATTTGTGATGTATCTCGGAGATAATATTTTAATGCAGTGTCTTAAGGACTTTATTAATGGCTTTGAAGAGTCAGACGAATCGGCGAGAATTTTGCTTTGCAAAGTCAGCGATCCGAGCAGATACGGAATTGCGAAATTAAATGAAAAGGGAGAAGTAATCAAATTAGTTGAAAAACCGAAAGAATTTATTTCTGACCTGGCGTTAATTGGTGTCTATGCCTTTAAGAATAAAATTTTTGATGCCTGTGATGCAATAAAACCATCGTGGAGAAATGAACTGGAAATTACTGATGCAATTCAGTGGCTTATAGAGAATAAATTTAAGGTTCCCGCAAGGATTACAAACGGATGGTGGAAGGATACAGGAAGGGCAGAAGATATGATTGATGCAAATTGCCTGATTCTGGACTCTTTAAAGGGACAAAATTTGGGGCAGGTTGAAAATACAAAGATTGAAGGAAGGGTTTTTATTGACAGGGACTCAAAAATTTTAAATTCAACAGTCAGAGGTCCTGTAATCATAGGGAAAAACTGCGAGATTAACGGGTCATACATCGGACCATATACAAGTATTGGAAATTTTTGCAAACTGCAGAATACGGAAATTGAGAATTCAATTGTCCTGGACAAAGCGGAAATTTCAGAAATCGGAAAAATTTACGATTCTCTGATCGGAAAAGAGGTAAAAATTTTTAAAAAGCAGACAATTCCTAAAGGGAAAAAATTTGTAGTGGGGGACAGGTCTGTTTTAGAGATATAAAAATGGAAATAAAAACCCCGAATTTTGTTAGCTCTGCATTGTGGTCATACACTATTGATAAAATTGATAGGGAAAGGCGTAATAAAATTATTATTATACTTGTTTCAAATTAAGACCTACAACTTAACTTTATTATTTGTTTAAATTACGCTGGCTATTATTTTAGATTTGTGAGAAGTTAAGTTCGTTCCACTCTCATATTTCAAAAATTTCATTTTTGAAATCGCTTCGCTCTCATTTCAAAATAACCTCATTTCATTCGGATA
>MTER01000132.1:0-1523 GCA_002083985.1 Candidatus Altarchaeales archaeon A3 | reverse complement strand
AAATTTTTGAAATCACTTCACTGTCGTTCAGAGATTTCAAAATTTTTGAAATCACTTCACTGTCGTTCAGAGATTTCAAAATTTTTGAAATGACCGCGAAAAATTTTTGAATTTTATCACCTCACTTCGTTCAGAGATTTAAAAATTTCTGAAATTTTTAAATCACCTCCCTCTTGCTCGGAGATTTCAAAATTTACACAATTTTGAAATAGTAATTTCGCGACCTTAAAAATACGAGTCAAATTAATTTGCAACATGTCTATTGTTCACAAAATTATTGCCGAAAGGGCAAGAGATATTGAGGATGTAAAGAGTATTAGACATGTTGCAAAATAACTTTTTCACCTTTTAATTTTAACCTCACTTCGTTCGGATATTTTAAAATCTTTGCGATTTTAAAATCACCTTTAAAATTTTTAATTTGCAACAACTCTATTATTTTGAAAAATCCTGATTTTGATAGGAAATATGTTGTGAATTAGTTAAATAATTTTGATAAGTCATTGAATGAAAATTTCTTATCGTTATTCGGAAAAATTTTGAAAGAATGAAAAAGGAAAAAAATCCTTTTATGTTAGAGGTAATCAACGAATCAAAAAAGATATGATGTTCTTAATATATTCTTATGATTTAATGTTCTAAATGTAATTTAAAATTTAATTTTGAAATAAAAATTTATAAAATTTTAAAATGGGCAGAATATTTGCAGATAAAGTCGGGGCAGATGCAGGAGGAACGGATAATGATGAAGAAAAAAAGAAAAATAAAAAAAGGATGGTTTTTGCAGTAGTCGGCATAATTATAATAAGTGTTGTTATGGCAGTTTATGTTTATGATAAATACGGAACTGTTTATTTAAGTCCGGGCGAAAAATATACTGTGAATATTCCTTTTATCGGGACATCAAATAATCCTATAATTAGCGGAATAGCAGCATATATAGATGGAACACCCGTTAAAAACATTACTGTAACTGTAAAATATAAAGGCAATGATACTGTTTTAGCACAGAATACAACCGGCAATGACGGAAAATATGTTGTTTATCTGCCTGAAATAAAAACAGCCAAGTCATACGATGTTTATGTAGGTTATGATAATTCAACAGTAACTCTTGGAAGTAATGATTATACTTTGAAATTTAATGAAAGTAAAATTTATAACAAAAGCGTTGACCATTATGCTGTTCTTGAAGGAACGATTGAAGACAACCAAGCAAATATAAGTGATGGAAGAGTTGATGTGAATTTAAAGTATTATAATGAAACCAAACCAGGATGGATAGAAATTTTTGATTATAAAAGATATTATGTTAATAAAGAACCAAATGAAGAGTATGGATTTCCAAATGACGAATTTAATGCCTCCTGGGAAATTCCTATTGATGCAGCAATTGGAAAATATAAATTTTATATTAAGACATCATTCAATGTAGAAGAAAAGACAAAATCAGTGTATTTCAATGTAACCGAATAAAGAATAATGGAGTGTGAAAGAACTTAAAATATACAATGAAATATAAT
>MTER01000131.1 GCA_002083985.1 Candidatus Altarchaeales archaeon A3 | reverse complement strand
AATGACTAATAAAACAATAAGAATAGCCCTAGCAGGATTCGAACCTGCGCACACGGGTCCAAAGCCCGCCGGACTGCCGCTATCCTATAGGGCTAAAAATTTAAAAAATTTAAAAATTTATTTCCTATATAATTAAATTTCCAACAAAATGAATTTATTTTCCATTCACAACCTTACATATCTTCCTAGTTGCTTCTGCTATATCCTCTGCCTGAAATATATTTCTTCCAATAGCGACTCCCGCTGCCCCGCAGTCAATTGCATCTACTATCATATTTAAAAATTTCTCTTCGCTGTCTAATTTCGGACCTCCAGCAACAACAACAGGAACCGGACAACCATCAATAACATCCTTAAATGTTTCCTTACTCCCAGTATAATTTGTTTTTATTATATCTGCCCCTAATTCCGCACCGATTCTCGCAGCATGCTTTATAAATTTAACATCATATTCGTCAGTTATGTTTTTTCCCCTTGCATACATCATTGCCAATAAAGGCACGCCGTATTCTTCACATTCGGCAGAAATTTTTCCCAAATCACTTAACATTTCACTTTCATTCCCGCCGCCAATATTTACATGAATTGAAACCGCGTCAGCCCCCAATGCAATTGCTTCCTTAACGGAACAAACCAGAATTTTACTTGTTGGATCATTGTACGGAGTTCCTCCTGATAAGTGGATTATTAAACCAATGTCTTTGCCATATCCTCTGTGCCCGTTTTTCACGATGCCTTTATGAAGTAATACTGCATTTGCACCACCTTCTGCAACCTTATTTATTGTTTCTGCAATGTTTACAATTCCTTTCAGAGGTCCCGAACTTACACCGTGATCCATTGGCACTATTACTATCTTATTAGTATGCCTGTCCATAATTCTTTCTAATCGTATCTTCTTTCCCACCTCCATTTTGGTTTAAATTTAATCTATTTTAAAATTTATTTAAAATTTTTATATCCTTACATAATTAATTATACTTAATATACTTAATAATTAGACCCCTACAAAATTTAATAACAAGTCCTAAATTTTAATTGTGGGCTCGTGATCTAGTGGTTATGATGTCTGCTTGACGTGCAGAATATCCCCGGTCCGAATCCGGGCGAGCCCAAATTTTCCCTATTTCTATTCAATTTATGCGGGAGATGGGATTCGAACCCATGAAGGCTTGCGCACACAAGGTCCTAAGCCTTGCTCCTTTGACCGCTTGGAAACCCCCGCAATATTATCTCGTATTATTATCTTGTATTTTTAATTAGGATATAGTTATTTAATTTAAATTTAATTTAAATTTATAAAAAATCAAAACCACAATGAAAATTTTTAAATGCCCGTCTTGCGGGAGTTATACGATGCGTGAAGTTTGTAATACCTGCAATGTGCCAACTGCTGAGGCAAAGCCACCGAAATTTTCGCCCGAGGACAAATACGGCAAATACAGGAGAATGGCAAAATTTAACACAAAAGATAACCCGGAAGAAAAAGAAACAAAAATTTAATAAAATTCAAAAAAGTTAAATTCAAAAATTTAAAATGGAAGATGTCATTATTAAAACAGAGAAACGACTCCCGAAATTAAAGGATGCAATTATGATAGCAGGTTTTCCAGGCATAGGATTTGTCGGAAAAATATGTGTTGACCAGCTGGTTGAGGATTTAAAGCCGATAAAATTTGCAACCGTTTATTCTCCTTATTTTCCGCCGCAAATTATTGTAAATTTTGACGGAACAGTAAGAATGCCACAGAATGAAATTTATTACTGGAAAAACAAGAAGGGGAAGAACGACCTTATACTTGCTACAGGGGATTTTCAGGGCGTTACAGGTGATTCACAGTATAAAATTTCGGATGCGATAATAGAAATAGCAAAGAAGGCAAATGTCCAAAGGGTCTATACTCTGGGAGGATTAGGAACAGGAGCAATTCCAAAAAAGCCAAGAATATTCGGAGCTGCAACAAGTAAAGAACTTATCGAAGAACTAAAGAAGCTGCATATTGATTTTAGGCCTGGCGGAGGAATTTTCGGAGCTGCCGGTCTGATGGTAGGTCTGTGTATGTCAAACAAAATAGACGGCGTGTGTTTAATGGGCGAAACACAAGGAGAGTTTTTAGATGCAAAAGCAAGTGAGGCGGTCTTAAAAATCATCTCGCAGATTTTGGATATAAAGGTAAATTTTGAAGCGTTCAGCAAGAAAGTTACAGAAACAGAAAAGAATATAAACGAAATAAAGAGGATGATTGAAGAGCAAAAAAGACAACTTGAACAAACAACACAAAAACAGGAAGACCTTAACAAAGTTCCATTAGTGTATATACGATAAATTTTGTGCGTACGGATAAAATTTAAATGGAAATTTCAAAGATTGGAAATTCCCTGGGAATAAAGATAGATGTGGGAAATGCAAATTTATTGTTAATCAAGGCAGACAAGGGCTTCATAATGTGCGGTTATTTAGATGTAGAAACAGCTGAAAAGTTGAATGATGCAGCATGTATCGTAAGAGGTGTTAAAAATTTTGACGATATGTTAAATGCAAAAATAGTTAAAACAACAACAAAGGCAAAAGAACTTGGAATAAAAGATGGAATGTCAGGAAAGGATGCACTAGAAATTTTGGAAAAATAAAAAAAATACGATAAAATTACATCTTTTTCCTTTCCGCACCTGTTTTTTACTTAAAATTTATCCTCGGAAGATCAAACGGAACCGGAAGATACAAACTCCTCGCTATGTTGAATAATTCTATAAGAGACATCTTTATGATTGTATTTGAAACCCTTTGATACACCTCTTTTGAAAGTTTGATTTCACCTTTATCTTCTACAAAGTCATTTTTTTCGTCTTCTATCTTGTACGCAACACTTCCTTCAATCTTTAAATTTCCGGCATCATGAGAATACTTTACGCTGAATTCAAATTTTACTCTTAAATAATCACCGAATTTTTCATTCTTTTCGCGGGTTACTTCTAATGACTTAAAATCATAGCCCAAACCCATTTCATCCTTAAATTTCTCAAATTCTTCAATTCTTTCCCCTCCTATTTTAGACGCCCTGAATTCTACAACAGACATTTTAAAAAATTAAATTTTACAATAATTACGGTTTAAATTAAAATTTTATATCTTATACTCCTCCTTAACCTTCTCAAAGTCAGCTTTAAATTTCTCTATTCCCATGTCAGTTAAAGGATGCCTGAACATTTTATCCAAAACATCAAAAGGAATTGTTGCTACACCTGCCCCGATTTTTGCTGCCTCAACCACATGTAAAGGATGCCTGATACTTGCAACTATAATTTCAGTATTAAAAGCATAATTTGAAAAAATTTCATGTATATCTGCAATTATCTGCATTCCTTCATGACTTATATCATCTAATCTTCCTATAAACGGACTTACATAATCCGCACCTGCCTTTGCAGCGAGCAATGCCTGATTTGCAGAAAATATTAATGTTATGTTTGTCTTAATGTTCTTCCCGCTTAAAATTTTTACCGCCTTTAAGCCCTCTTTTGTCATTGGCACTTTAACCACAATATATTTTGAAATTTTGGAAAATTTTTCTGCTTCGCTTACAATTCCTTCTGCATCGTCACTTATTGCTTCCACACTTACCGGACCTTTAACAATATCACAAATTGTGCTTATTAATTCGCTTAAGTTATTAAATTTTCCCTTTTCTTTCGCAACAAGTGTCGGATTTGTCGTTACTCCGTCAACAATGCCTAATTCACACATCTGTTTTATCTGCTCAATATTTGCAGTATCCAAAAAAATTTTCATTTTAATAAAATTTAAGATTATAAATTTTGATGTTGTTAATTTATTTCTAAATTTTTACACGCCTAACAAAATTCTCGTAAAATTTCTTATTGCGGGAGAAATTCTGAAAGTCGGATATAAAAATTTATATATCACACCATTCCAAAATTTCGTTACTGACAAACTCTCTTAAAATCCCAAAAAACAATTTTACATGACTATCGGCTATCAACCGAATTA
>MTER01000130.1 GCA_002083985.1 Candidatus Altarchaeales archaeon A3 | reverse complement strand
AGGTTCTGGTGTAGCAATTCTTTGAGTAATATTGCTACCATTGTCCCAAGCGTTATAAAATTTTTGAGGTTTTATCATTTTCTATTAATTATTACATATATTTTTTTAACATTCTCGGTAAAATCTCCACTAAGCGCGGGTTTCTTGTTATTAAAGTATTTATATCAGTTATTCCACCCACCACGTCCAACATTATTTTATTTATAACTTCGTCATCTCCTTTTTTTTCTATTTTGCTCTCAACCATATTTACAACCCGTTCCCGACTCAATAAGCGCTCATATTTTGTTTGAAGGATTTCTATATCTGAGGCCATAAATTCTATTTTTTTTTCTATTTCTATGGTCCTTTTTACTTCAATTGAGTTTATTTTTTCATTATTTTTGAAAATAATTTTGACCAAATAATATATTTTTGAAAAAATACTGTAAAAATTAAACATTTTCTAAATTTTTCTAAATTTTTCTAAACATTTATTTTAATAATTTGTTTATTTTGATTAAGTATTTTAATATCTTTATAGCGTTTAATTCTTGCTTTTGGTTGAGGTTGGCAGGTTATATTTTATTTCCAACCGCCTATTTTATTTTTTTATTCGTTGTGTTAAATTAATTAAATAGTTAATCTCATAGATTTAATTATTTTTGCTTTTGGTTGAGGTTGGCAGGTTATATTTTAACCGGCCGCCTATTTGTTTTTTAATAATAGTGATTTCATAATTGATATTACTTTAAATCTATAAAATGGCTCAAAATAGTATAACGTGGTTGTTAAATCCACAAACGGATAATTATTCGCTACCCCTTTTTTTAAAACCCCCAAAAAATTTGAAAAGAACTTATTTTTCTCTGTCCTTGACTTATGCAAACCAACCCTTTACGACGCAATTTCAAAAGATATATGTGCTTTTTGACGGAGCGCTGATAAATAAATCTCCTCACATCTCGACAGATGTAAGAACTTTTGAAATTAAGGTGGGGTCTAATCAAAGTAATATTGATTTGTATTTTCATTTCTTATCAGGCTTTGCATTAGCCATAAGTGCTACTGAAGTTATAGAGTAATTCTTGTGATTAAATTATTATTATTATTCGTCATTGTCTCCTTCATTCATATATTCTTGGGTTTGTGTCCTGTAAATCTTTTCGCAAACTATCTCTTTTCTATACTTCTCCGCGTCTATGTCCTTTATTCTTTTCTTTTCTCTCGCATAATATTCCTCATAAATTGCTTCTTTTTCAACTTTTGAAAAGAATGTAAAGAACCAGGTTAAACTTAACTGGTTGTATTCGTAAGGAGTGTATCCAGAAAAAATATTCTCCTTCTGAAAAGAATTTATATAGGTCATCGTTTGTTGTCCTATCTCAATAGCGGTATTCCGAATAAGGTCTGCAAGTGGGTGTGACATAGAATAGGCCTTTCCTTTCACGCTAAAAAGAATAGTGGAAGTAAGGTTTATGCTTCCAACTTCTTTTTGAATATATTTGATGACATAGTTGTAAGCCCGAAAATTCCTGTCTTTTGAAATAACTTTTAGAAAAATGTATTTGCCTCCTGTTTGATTATACCAAAATGTTTTTAATTTGTCCAAATTTTCTCGCAAAATTGACGCTTGATTAAAAATAAGCAGATGTATGTGGTGATGATATTTTTTTGAGATGTCATTAGTGCATTCGTAGGTGCTAATGTAGTTTATCTCCGTAAGATTTTCTAGGTATTTGAACTTTTCAATAAAGCGATGAGTTGCCTTTTTGAGTTGTTGAAAATTTTCAACATAATTTTCACAAATATCCTGTTCAACCGTCAAAGTTATGTGAAGTATATCACACACTCCGATTTTTTTCACACCTTCTAATTTTTTTCTTGTTTGACAAATATATTCTGAATCAAATCTGTTTAATTGCTTTGCTATAATTATCCGGTTTGTAAGCAAATCTCTGAACCTGTAAAATTTTGTATTGGCTAAATTGACATAGTTCCGAACCTCTTCCATTGCCTCATAAATGCGTCCGCCTTCAAGTAGTGTTCTTACTTTGTTTTGAAAAAACCCCTTGTCGTCCTTGTCGTTCAGGCAGTTATTCTTATTGTCTTTAGAACATAGCGACGACGGCGGAGACATGTTAATTTTTTGTTGTGGTAAATCAACATCAAGAAATTTTTTAGAACTAGAATTATATTTATCAGAATTTTTATCATATTTCATTTTAGTTGCTTTTAGTTGCTTTTAGTTGCTTTTAGTTGCTTTTAGTTGCTTTTAGTTTTTATTTCTCCTGTTCTATCTTTGAATAAATTTTATAGTCTTTCCGGCTTTTATGTAGTAATCCACCACTTGAAACTGTCTATTAACGGTAGTTGTCAAATTTGCCATAAGAACTACACTGTCTCCCGTATTTGTGTCATCAATCCAAATTTCAAGCCTTGAAGTTGCCACAGGAGTGCCAATTACAACTATGTCCTTTATTTCATAATTCCCAACCTTAAGTCCCGCCATTTCACTAGGAAATAGGTAATCCACTGACCCTGACGGCAAACTTGTCGCACCTCCAGTTACATCGGACGCCCAATATAACATTGACTTTCCTGCTCCCCTAACCCCTACAAGTGTGTAGGTAACCAAAAATGAATATGCCATTTTTTTTTATTTATTTTTTATTTATTTTATTAGTGCGAATATATAAAATCACCTTGTTGTTGAGTGTTTTCTGCTTGGTCGCCTGCTTTTATATTATCGTTATTAAGTTCAGGTTGTTCCGGCGGAGGATCAACCACTAAAAAAGAGCCAATTGCCTTTAAAAGGTCGCTCTTTAATAGAAAGCCCGCTGCTAAAAAAATTAACGGATTTGTTTGATTCATTGTAGAACATCTTTTTGTTATGTCTTTGAAATCCACAGCAGACTTTCCTGTCATCACATTTCTCGCAGCACCGGCCAGCGCTCCAACCACTAACGGATTTTTAATTGTAGCACCTAATCCAAAATTGTTTTTTTGCCTATATATTTTTTTTATTATTTCTTTTGTTGCCATTTTTGTATATTGATTTTTTAATATTAAAGTTTTACACTCGTTGGACTTATTACTAAATCTTTTGCTTCTATCGTAGTTAATTTTGCCTTAGTAACAACTACGGCTAATGTTTTTCTTATTTCAGTTATGACTACGCTCGCCGCTCCGGATGTGTCCCACCAAGACAAAACAAGCGTATATGACCCCTCCGGCAATGTAAGGTCATACCCATCTATTCTGTGAGAACAAGTTGTCCCTGGCAATATAGAAAAGCCGATGATATCAAAGTCTGAATTGTAAAAAAGCGTATTCGTAACAGCCTGATAAAACCGAATTAGCAAATTTCCCGAAAAATTTACTGCTCCGGTATTTTTTGCATCACAGGTTATAAGGAATTTTGTCATTTTATATGAACTTAAATTATATATTAATTTTAGAAGGAGATATATTTAAATTTGTAGCACTTAATTTACACATTTTATTACCTCCTGTATTGTCACCCTCCTTATACTCATCTTTTTTTACACTTGAAAGCCACCCAGCCGCAACAATAAATAGAGCGACTATTTTTTTTTTAATATTTTTCATTTTAGTCTTTTAATAGAATATAGGCCAAGCCTAAACCTGCAACATATAAGCCATACTGCTCAAAAAGTTGGGTTATGTTGCCTATTCCTGTGCTTTGTGTTTTTCTCGCAAGTTCCTCAGCCAAGCCTGGATTTTCATTAGCAATTTCTGCGATTATTCGTATTCTCTCCAATTCTGTTGTGTATGGCGTTTTAATTGCTTCCGTTATAGCCGTTGTTGCTATTGTTCCAGCGGCCAATTTCGGATTTTTTGTCACCAATGCAGAAAGTGCTGTTCCTGCTCGTATTAGTATATTCACAAGAGCCCCAGCCCAAAGTACGACTAAATAGGTAGGTTCTGGTGTAGCAATTCTTTGAGTAATATTGCTACCATTGTCCCAAGCGTTATAAAATTTTTGAGGTTTTATCATTTTCTATTAATTA
>MTER01000129.1:4254-8295 GCA_002083985.1 Candidatus Altarchaeales archaeon A3 | reverse complement strand
TCGGTGACTTGTCGGGTGACTTGCGTACCAATCTCTTCTAACGGATAAAAAAACGAAAGTGTAAAAGTATCGTGCTTTTTGTCATCATCCCATTTCGGTTGAGGATATCCTGCTTTTGGCAACTCCATTATGGTTGTTCTAAATCCCGTTCCTTTCGCTTCTATCCCTCCAATATCATAGAAAACAGACGCAATTAACGGGTTTCTAAGTTCAGAACCGGGATCATTGAAATCCTCTGGATCTTTTAGAGAGTATCTAGGATTATAAAACTCAATCCTGTCATTATATATTCTCACCTGTGCGGGAGAGTAATGGAAATAATTCTGATGCATCAAAAGATTATTTACCGCCTCCCTTATTGCTTTAGTAAATGGATTTTCTTCTGTTCTTGTCAATCCTTTTCCAAGTTTGAACGGAACAACATAAAATCTGTTAATAATATCAAGAGCCCGTATTCTTATGTCTAATAAATTGCCCCTCATATCCTGAGATAGAAACGGATCCTTGTCTTTCCCCCATTCCGTCCCCTTTATCCGGATGATGTCAAGCATCATTGCGGGAAAGTATCTCTGACAATGCTTTCCTTTCCAAAAAGAAGCACCCCTGCGACATTTAGCTCCCCGTTATCCTTTGATAGAAGATTATATGCTTTCAATAATTCCTCCTTATTAAATCCGATTTCAGGCGCATCATGCTTTATGAGTTTGCGAAACTCTTTGAATATTGAGATGGCTCTTTCATCTACATCATCTATTGTGGCCCCCACTACCAGTTGGGCATCAGGTGATCCCGCACGCTCCTGATAATATCTTGCAACATCAGAGTCGGTTAATTTTAGGTCTGCACTGCCCAATCGCCTGAACCCGCCTTTAATTGGCCCGGCATCTTTTATGTATATTGGCTTTTGATATTTCGGTGCTTCTTCAATAACAATCAATATTATCTCCTTATTATCATCTTCTACAATTTCTGTTCTTACTATCGGACAAAAATTGAACTTTTGCCCGACAAGAGAAACAAATTCCTGCAATATTTTAGAGGGATTTTCTACACCTACGGGAATATGTTCTGCGCCTCTTTCATCGTACCCAAGAAAAATTACTCCTCCGCCTTCGTTAGAAAATGCCGAGACTGTTTCCCATAAGTCCTTGGAAAGTTCGGTTTTACAAAGTTTATACTCTATATTAGTGATCTCATTACTATTTAATTTTGCTTCATCAATTCCTAAATCTTTCAAAATTTTTCCCTTTGTTTGGTTAAATTTTTGATTCATTTTATATTTTTATTTTACATTATTTCCTTTAAAAATTTCTCAATTTTACCTTCAATTTCTTCAATCTCTTCTTCCTTTTCTTTTAGTTCTTCCCAGACACTATGGACATCAATTTCCTCTTCTTTTTCTTCCGGAAAAACATAAAGCGTAACATTTAAATTATAGTCATTTTGTTTTATTTCGTCAAGGGAAACAACTCTTGAAAATCCGTCCGTCTCTTTAAAATTTTTATAAATTTCACTTATCGCCTTTATATTTTTCTCTGCAAGAATGTTCAACTTCCTGACTTCAGGATGTTTTTCAAATTCATTACTTGCATTTATAAATAAAATTTTACCTTTCCTTTCATAAACTTTATTCTTATTCAAAATCATTATTGCCCCAGGTGCCCCCGTATTATAAAATAACTTCTCGGGAAGCAAAATTACGCATTCAATCAAATCGCATTCTAAAATTTTTGCCCTGATTGCCTCCTCTTTTCCACCTCTGAACAAACACCCGTTATCAATAACAACGCCAACCATTCCGGTATTTTCATCTGCACTTGCAAGCATGTGCTGAATCCATGCCCAGTCAGCAGATTGTTTCGGAGAAAAGCCGTATTTAAACCTTTGCATCCAAAAACTCCCTTTCTTCAATTTTTCCTCATCATACCCGTCCTGGTTCCACGGAGGATTAGCAATAACAATATTAAATTTTTTTATGCCGCTTTCATCATCATTCTTAAATTTCGGATATAAAAGCGTATCTCCTTGCATAATGTGGTGATTTTCAATGCCGTGAATATATAAATTCATCATACCTAAAGCAGTTGTCTTTGGATTTGCCTCCTGCCCATATAAGAAAATTTTATCTGCCGTTTCCTTCCCGTGCAAATTTTCAACATATTTATATGAAATAATCAACATTCCGTTAGACGCGCTTGCAGGGTCATATACACTTTCATTTTCCTTTGGCATAAGTATATTGACTAACAACCATATAACTTCTCTCGGCGTATAGACCTCACCTTCTTTTGCCTTTTGCGGAGCAAAATATGACAGAATCCATTCATAAGCATCTCCTAAAATATCAGGAGAAACATTATCCAATCTTTTTGCACTAAAAACCTCAACAAGATCATGAAGTATTTCTGCATTTTCTTTATTTGAAGCAAACTGTATGAAATCAACATCTCCAAGAATATCCTTAAGTTCCGGATTTCTCTCGCTCAAAACTTTTAATGCCTTGGAAAATTGCTCGGAAAGCTGATTTGTATCCTTTCTTATGTTGTCCCATAAAAACTCTTCGGGAACATCAAAATCATGATATGATGAATGTTTTGCCTCATCTTTTGCCTCTTCCCCGCTAAATCCGTCACTAATTAACTCGTCATATCTTTGTTTAAATTCCACATCCCATTTATCACTTATCCTTTTCAAAAACAACAACACGAGTATAAATTTATAATCAACCCTTGTTCTTACCAGGTCAGCCGCCTTTTTTAACATTACTTCTATATCGCCCCTTGTTAGCGTGTTTTTGGATAAAATTTCTCTAATCCCTTCAATTTTTCTCAATTTATATATGCTTCTTCTCGCATCCGACTGGTTGAAATTTACATCAAGCAAATGGACATTCGGCTTTCTCAATTCCGAAAGCACAACATTAACGGATTTTTCATCATCCTTAAACATTTCAGTTAAGACCCTGACCGCATCCTCTCTTTCAAATTCTCTTTCCTGAAATTGAGCAAAGAGAATTTTGTATCTTTCTTTTAACCAGTTTTGTAATTGCATTTTAATTTATGGTCATTAATTAAAAAGTGTTTTAAAAATAACTTTTTTAATAAGTTAAATTTTATAAACTTATCAGATTTTTAATTATATTTGGTTTTAAAGTGATAGTCCTAATAACAAATATTCTAAATCACAATTCGGGCACAGAAAATTTCCTTTATCTCTGTTTTATCTGTCCTTTTTATTAAGTCAAAAATTTCCTGACTCATACCTTCAATGTTGTGAATTATTTGTCCGATTTTAAAATTTTTAGATTTATCTCGGATTTATAAATAAGAGATATTGCGTTTTGAAACAAATTTGTTTTGAAACAGTTTTGTTTTATTTTCAAAACTTCGTTTTGAAAATCTCCGAATGTTAATGTGGTGATTTTTAATTTTCTCTTAAAATTTCTATTTTATCTCCAACTTGAGTTTCAAAGTTATGGTGTTTTGACCTTGACAAATTGATAAAATTGGTGGCAATAAAAAACATATTTTAAAGGTGTTTTTAGCCATTTTTTAAATATCTTTGGAATTTAAGTCCAACTTTCACATCTAAAATTTCACCCGCATTTTCCATAAATTTTCCTATTTCCGGAAATCCCGAACTGCCACAATAACTGCTCAATTTTTCTTTCTCACTGGCAAATGTTTCAACAAATCTTGCATTTATTTCTCACCCTTTTATTTTGAGCTTTACTTCTTTCCCGACCTTAAATTTCACAGATTCGTTCCTTATGCCCGTTATAATGTTTCCAAAATTGTCAATGTATGAAATTTTGATGGCGTAATTAACAGGTGACCGTTGGTGCTCACCACTCTAAATCGAAAAAAATAAAAGCAATATTTTAAAAATGCTTAAAAGAAATCTTAAAATTTATGTATTGCGAAAAAAAATCACTTATTTTTTACACTATCACCTATCTTTGAAAGTTATGAGTTTTTGACCCTGAAAATTGTAAAATTTTGGTGGCAAGAAAAAAACAAATTTAAAGGTGTTTTTAGACAT
>MTER01000129.1:0-4217 GCA_002083985.1 Candidatus Altarchaeales archaeon A3 | reverse complement strand
ATTACATGAGCAACCTTTGAAGCGATTGAATCCTTTTCTGCTAATTTAAAAAGCAAATTCCTGGCATTTTCAGGAATGGCTTCAAAATTATGAATATACTCAATAAAGGGTGGAGGTTATTCGTGATTTTTTGACGGTTACGAGTGATTTACCCCTTAATATTGATTCAAAATTATCTACAACTATTGTGAATCTATCAACATTTTACACCTAATATATGATTCATTAATCTGCTTCAAGAGTGTAAAAAGTCAGTAGATTGACCATATATCAACAATCTCCAATGGGCTTATCTTTCTTTGCAAAATTTAAAATCAATTCATTCCTCACATTTTCAGGAATGGCTTCAAAACTATCTACAATAATCACTGCTGCTTTTTTAGCAGTATTCTCCTTTGTTAGGCAAGCTTTAAAAGCAATTCAATATTTACTCTTTCCGGAAAATTTTCAGGAGTCGTATCAGTGCGCTTAGGTTTTGTTACAGTTTTAATTTATTTTTAATTTCTTCCTGTCTGCTGTGAAGTGTTGAAAGAGTAATTCCCACTAAATCCAATAGTTCTTTCTTTGGAAATTCCTCTCCGATGTGTTCGCATGCCAGATATATAACAGCTCCTGCAATCCCCGAAGGTCCCCTTCCGGCAGTAATTCCGTACTGTTTTGCATTGGCAAGTATTTTCTGCGCCTCTTCTTCGGCAGTATTTGAAATTCCGAGTTTTGAAGCGTACAAAGTAATATAATCCTCCACATTTGTTCTGGGTGGTTTCAGATTCATTGACTTAAGTACATGTTTATAACTTCTCCCTATCTCTTTTTTTGATATTCCGCTTTTTTCTGCAATTTCTTCCAGCGTCCTTGGTTCGCCCTTATTTCTTGTTACATAACATACTATTGCACCAATTATGCTTTCTATACTTCTTCCTTTAACAAATCCCTTATCTACTGCCTGCCTGTATAAGTGAGCACATTCTTCCTTTATTGTTTCTCCCAGCTCCAGCAAACTGCACATCCTGTCAAGTTCCGGTAATGCAATTGATAAATTTCTGCCTACACTATCACTCATCCTGCTTCTTGTTTGTAATCTTCTCATCCGGTATAATTCAACTTTTCTTTCCGCTTCAAATCCGCCGCCTTTTGCATCCCTGTCATACCTGTCTATTTCAGTTGTTAGTCCCTTACTTACTTTTGCATCTTTTATTGCACCGCTTGCCCTTGATCTTTTTTCTCTCTGCCCGCTGTCAAATGATCTCCATTCGGCACCTGTATCTATAATCTCCGATTCCATAATTGTTCCGCAATTTGAACATATAATTTCGCCTGTTTTAGCATCAGGAAAAGCACTTTCATAAAATATTTGGATTTCATTATCTGTCTTTTCGGTAAAGCCAATTGTCCATTCCTTTTCTTTTTCAACATTTAAAGAAAGAACGCACTTTAAATAAATTAAAAGGACTGCTTTATTTTCCTTTTTAACAACTATTCCATATCCTTCGTTATATATATCTACATCTTTCAGGTCATCGGACAAAATCGTTTTATTAATAATATTTTTATCTAAATTTTTCTTTAAAATTTCCCACATCATTGTTTGCTTTTCTTTATCTTGTGAAAATTCTTCGGCAGTGAAATATTCATCTTTGTTATTTTCTACATATTCTATTGTTTTACCCTTTTCAAATCGCACTTCTCCAAGATGATAAATCAGCGCATCTCCTCCGCTTTGACAACCGTATCTTTTATCTATCTTCATATCGCTTTTTAAAGTTAAATTTCCAATCATGCCATTTTTTCCCATAATTTCAATGATTCCGTCTTTATATATATATTTTGCACTTTCTAAATTTGCGATTAAATTTTCTTTTTTATCTTCTAATTCAGGCAAGTATGTATTTTTTAAATACCGTTTTATTGCATCTTGCTGTGCTTTTTCCGTGTGTATTTTACCAAATACAAACACTGTTCCTCTACATTCCTGACACCTCATTTTTCTTTTAAGTAAATTTTATATAAATTTTAAAAATGGAATAAATAATAAAGTAATAAAATATAAAATAATAAAAATCAAATAAATAAAGAATAAAAATATAATAATATAATAAATAAAAATAACAATAAAATTTAAATTAAAGTGGTAAATTTTGAGGAAATTTTTGTGGAATACGAATTGATAGGGTTATTGCTCGGATGTTTTTTATCATCTTCCATATTGCCACTTCCATCAGAGCCGATAATAATCTTTAGTGTGAAATTTCAACCTGTAATTTATGTGTTTGTTTTTGCCCTTATCGGCTCTGTAGGTGGTGCAATGCTAAACTATGTAATTGGAATTAAAGGAATTAAATGGCTCGTAAAGAGAGAGGGTGAAAAAGAAAAGAAATTAGAAATGTGGTTTAGCAAATACGGGATATTTGTGCTATTGGCAGTTCCATGGATTCCATTCGTTGGAGACCCGCTTACCATTGTTGCAGGAGCATTAAAAATGGATTTAAAGAAATTTATATTCTGGATTACAGTTGGCAAGGTAATAAAAATTTCCGTTGTTATTTATGCTGCAATTACGGGAATGAAATTTTTCGGAATGTAAAAATTTACATAATAATTTACTCCCTCCACACAACAAATTTTAAAATTATTTCCGTATCTTTATCTGTCAATGCTTTAACCATTTCTTTATTTAAATCAATTGCCGCTTTATCTGCCATTATGGCGATAGTTCTGTCATCAGTCCATTTACTTTTCCTTACAACAATATCCTCTTCATTTGTCAGAATTAAATTTTCATTTCCTTTTGCTTTGATTTCATCTCTAAATTGAGCGCAGATTATAAAAATTTTTACGAATGAATTTGCATGCTTTAGTGTATCTTTAAATTTCTCCGAAAAACCAGCAACTGACTTATCTGCATTAACTCCGATTATGCAGTCGCCTTTTTTTGTTAAATGGTCATCTTTTGTAACTTCAAAGGTCATTTTGTGTCTGGAAAGCACATTTTCATGCCCGTAAGCCCGCACTTCTTCACAAATCCCTGCATAAAATTCGCCGAATAAATTTTCAATATCTTTCTGCACAGTCCTATTAATTTCAACCATTACAATTCCTTCATTTGGCTGCCCGTAAAACAAAAGTGTGTCTGGCGGACAAAATTTAACACATGGAATAACAAATAAGTCCTCCTCGCCATCAACAAAAATTTTTGAATGTTTAAAATTTAATGCGTCCTTTACAATTTCAAAGGCATGTTCCGTAAGTATTCCCGCAGGATTCCACACGGAAAATTCATTGCCTTTGAAATTTTCTAAATTTTTCCCACCACCATTATAGTCATTTCTTAATGTCTTATTATCATACACACATAAATTGACATCCCATCCGTCGCCTAATATTGAATTGCTGACAACATCACCGACACAGATAATAAATTTATCTTTAAATTTCTCCTTAAATGTATCCTTAAATTTTCTCAATTCTTCGGTGTTTTTGAATAATTTTCCATAAGGGGTCTTAAATTTTTTCCTTATGTTGTCTGGCAAAATAAACATATCCATTTCTGAACGATTTTAAAATAAAATTTAAAGTTATTCTGATTTTAAATATTTTTTTGTTCGTATTTTTTCACAGATAATCTGAACATAAATTTCTTTCCCGCTTGTTTCTTTTCAAGATAATCAAATTTTGTTAAATGTAAAAGGTCAGTCCTTGCGGTCTCGTAAGCAATGTTATAAGTAGTCATTATTTCATTTATCACGAATAGTTTATCAGGGTTTTTCATAAATTTCTTTAATATATCTGCTTGTCTTAAATTTATATTATCCGTATCTTTTATAAGATTCAGCGATTCTGCCTGCTCTTTTTGTTTTCTTTTTATATACTTTTCTGTTTCAAGTAGTGCTTTATATATTGCAAAAAGATTGTATTTAAGGAAATAGGTAAGATCATTTTCGTCTGTTTCGGCGTATAAATATGACAAAGCATATTTTACCTTTGACCTTAACAGAATTCGTGATATTGGCATAAATTCAAATAGCCGGTAACCTCGTGTCAAAACAGGTTGAGTACCAAATAGAAGCAGGCCACTTATATTTCTTGTAAATTATTAATTAGGGTTCATCCATAAAGTATGAAATTTTGACACCCTCTCAAAATTTCATGGTATTTTAAAAACTTCAAGTTTTTAAAAGATACGAGCAACAGCGAGTGTAAAATATAAAAATTTAGTATTT
>MTER01000128.1 GCA_002083985.1 Candidatus Altarchaeales archaeon A3 | reverse complement strand
TGCAAAAGTTTTTATTTTTGTTGAAATGTAATATATGACGCCTATTTTATTTATTGGTTTCATAGTCAAAATAATAAACATTTTATGAATAAAACTTAATAAAACAATGTAAGTTCAGGTGCGTGGAAATATCTGTATTAGATTGGAACTCTTTATAAAGGGTTTAAAATTTTTGCATGGAATGAGTAAAACATCCTAACCAATTATCCCGCCACTTTATAATCTGTCTTCCCCGAGCATGACTTACAGATTTTTTCTCCTTTTGATGCAAATGCTTCTTTACAGACCTCACATATCAGGATATTCTCTTTTTCTTCTTTTCCGGTTTTTACTTTAACCTCATGGTATGAAAATATTTCCCGCCCAGCCGTAAGAATTTCATCAATAACCTATTCTTTTGTCGGTTTTTCATCCGTTTTTTCCTTCATGAACCAGCCGTAAATTTTCGGGTATTTCTTGCATTTTTCAGGGCTTACAAAAACCCTGACTCCAAAGCCGGTTTTAACATTATACAAATAGAATGCAGAGGATTTTCCAAGATCAGCCCTTCTCAAAAAACAATAACCAAAAATGTCTTTTAACATAACGTAGAGAGCATCCTGATCGCATCCGCAGGATTTTTCTGATTCCACGAGAACACCTACTTTTTTGATATTTAATTTTCCGATTAATTCAATCGCATAGTCAACCATAATAACGCTTAAAGCAATATGCGGGGTGTATCTCCCGTGAAATTCAGCGGTTTCTTTTATGTATTCATCTATTGTTTTCATTTTCGCTCTTTTTAATATTCTTTTATTTATTTCCTTATTTATTTCCTTATTTATTTTTTATTTATTTCCTTATCTCAACCCACAATCCCGATTCATCATGAATTATATTAAAACCACCCATATCCTTTAAAATTTCAGTAAGTTCATCGTGTTTATTTTTTAAATGTTCATGGAAACTGACGCCGCGGTTTGCCTTTTTGAAGGTTTCTTCGCCCCACATCATTGCTTTCTCCCTAATCTCTTTATCTCTTCCAAAGCCGCCGCCGATAAAACCAACGCCCCCTGTTTTCAGCACCCGGTGAATTTCCAAAAACGCCTTTCTTTTATCTTTCCAGAACAGGAATGATCCCCTGCTTACGATCAGATCGGCGAAATTACTGCCAAAAGGAAGCTCGTGAACATCCCCGATTGTTGGGATTACCCTTCTTTTAAGCCCTTCTTTTTGAATTTTTTCATTTATTATTTCAACCATTTCATGGTTTATGTCCAGTGCATAAACCGTCAGGTTGGATATTTTCGCGATTTCACAGGCAAGCCCCCCGGTTCCTGCACCAATGTCAACACATGATCCTCCGGTTATTTTGTAGTCCTCAACGACCTGTCTTGCAAGAACATTGTAAACTGGGGCAAACATAGTCTCAGCGGTTTCTTTGAAATTGTGGATGTGCCCGGAACTTATATTTTCCCAGTCCATTAAGTCCTCTGTTTCTTGTTTTTTCATTATCCCCTTACTTTTTATTAAGTCATTTTTATTTTTCAATTACAATAAACTCAACGTCATGTTTAAATTCTTTTACATGTCCAATGCCCTGACTCACCTTGTTCATGAGGGCATCAACGTTAACCGCCCTGCAGCCTGCAAGCATATCCTCCCCGTAATCAAACAAAATAGGGGACATCACAGTACTCGGCCCGAGAATAATCGTATAAACTTTATTCTTTTTGCATAATTCAAGAAGATGCTCCATCGACTTATTAATTAAAGTTGTTCCAGTGATTACCGCAATATCTGCTTTCGGAATTAAATAATCCGCCGCTTCAGACGGGTAATCGCCCGGAGAAGGATTTTTCTCAATAATCCATAAATTTTTTGCGGATGCCCTGATTTCCTCCGAATAAGGAAAATGCCCGACCATTGAGATATTCTTGTTTTTGCTGGTTTCGATTAAATTCCTAAGCGCATCAAAGTTTTTACGAATTTTACCTGCCGGATTAATAATAGAATTAATTGCTGCCACGCCGACACTGGCTTCAGTAAGATCCCATGATTTAACGTACTCCGAGAGTTCGAATGTGGTCTTTTCCATCAACGTTCCAGCATCCTTAACGCTGTTTTCTCCAGGCTTATTAAAATTATGGCAGATGCCCAGATTCCTGCTTAAAACAGCCGTCCAGGAAGCTCCGACGCGAACGTCACGAACTTTTGAATCTTTGTAATTTTCTTTCAGTTCAATCAAAATATCTCCAACCAAATCCATATTCAAATAAAATTTAAATTTTTGCCGGTTTTTTTACAAATTCCGTTAACCTTAAAATCAATAATGAAAGCAAACTCCCGATAATTACTGCCCCGATCACGCTTGCTCCAAAAATAATAAATATTTTATCTAACGTTAATTGCGCGTATTTATCAGGCATCACATTAGAAAATATAGCAATCATAGAATACGCAAGAAATATCAGGTCGGAAGCAACCGCAGAAACAGCGTATTTAAGTAATTCACCTTTTTCGCGAAGCAGATAAACCATTACTTCAAGAACAACTCCTATAACAACAGCCCCTGCCGTGAATGCTGCACTTCCTATTGTTCCAGGATGTGCTACTTTAATTTGGAAAACAAAGATGAGAACCGATATAAAAACACCTGCTGCTGCAGAGGTAATTAACGGTATGCCCTGCTTTTTACCTAAACCGTAAGCTATTAATGCGCACATGATTATAAACGGCCCGATGACGATGCCAAACCCTATTCCCGGACCCGGCAGCATCAGAACCTGATGCATGATCGTGGAAATCGCATTTCCAGGAAAAAGAAATAAAAACAAAACTGCTCCAATCGCACCTATTACAACAGACAATGCTATGTCTCTTTTATTAAGAATTTGCATTTTTACAGATTATTTTTCCAACATCTATTTTTCTATTTTTGCACAAAACTTGAAACCAACATCGGTGTTTTATGCCTATGCTTTAATTTTTCAATTGACGCATACACAATTTTCGCAATATAAACTCCTCCTACAACAGCAACAACAAATCCTATTCTACCTACCATTTGAGCTACTGCACCATAATCTATCGTTCCGCACATTTTTCTTTTTTGTTTAATTTAATTCGTTATTTAAAAATTAATTAACTATTTTAAGAATTACATTTCTTTATTTAAGAATTACATTTCTTTATTTAAAAATTAAATAAGGCATTTATATAATACTTTTATTTCTCCATCGCAACAAACTCTAAATCGCATTTAAATTCTTTTACAAGCCCCACTCCTTCACTTACCTTTTTCAGGACAGAAAGAGCGTCAATAACCCTGCATCCGGCAAGCATATCTACCCCGCGGTCGAATAAAACGGGGGACATAACCGTACTTGGGCCGAGAATAATCGTATATACGTCATTCTCTTTGCACAAGTCCAGAAGATGTTCCATTGACTTGTTGATTAACGTCGTACCGGTGATTACCGCAACATCCGCTTTCGGTATCAGGTAATCCGCTGCTTCGGCAGGGAAATCTCCCGGCGCAGGATGTTTCTCTATAATCCACAGGTTTTTCGTAGCAGCCCTGATATCTTCGGAGTGAGGGAAATGCCCGACCATTGCAATATTCTTGCCTTTACCAATTTCAGTTAAATTCCTGAGCGCATCAAAATTTTCACATAGTTTTCCTTCCGGCTTAAGAATTGAATTAACGGCAGCAGCGCCGATACCTGCCTCGGCAAGATTCCATGATTTTAAATAATCCGATAATTCAAACGCTGTTTTTTCGGTCAACTTACCGACGTCACGCACACCGCTTTCTATCTGCCCTGTGAAAGTATAGCCAAGACCCAGGTTCCTGCTTAAGACGGCAGTCCATGTAATCCCGACGCGAACGTCACGCACACGCTCATCTTTGTAGTTCTCCTTTAAGTCATTTAATATATCCTCAATTAATTTCATCTGTTATTTATATTTATAAATTTCTTTTTTAATAAAATTTTGGTAGTGATAAACATGTAAGGATGAACTAAATAATTATAATTTGATTAGCAAGTAATAGTATTAAAGATAATAAAATGGCAAAAACA
>MTER01000127.1 GCA_002083985.1 Candidatus Altarchaeales archaeon A3 | reverse complement strand
AGATGGTTTGTCTATTGTTATTGTAAAAACCTCATTGGTTTTTAGAATATTAAAAATACTTCAAGTATTTTTAGTATGGTATAAAATAGCCAATATAAACTATTTCGCAACAACTCTATTGAAACATAACTATTGCCAAATATAAATTTATGCAGGTAAATTTTAATTTGTCGCTTTATTTATTTTATCCATTATTTTCTTATCATCTTTAAATGCGTACTTAATCGCATCAACAATTGTTGTAACCGGAATAATTTCAATTTTTCCTATGTATTTCTTTTCCAGTAGTACATCCTGCTCATTACTCTTTGGAATTATAACTCTTTTAAGCCCGGCATTTATCGCCGCCTCAACTTTTTGTGTTACTCCTCCGACAGGCAAAACTTCTCCTCTTACTGTAAGCGAGCCGGTTATTGCAACTTCCTGATATATTCCGACATGTTCAAGAGCAGATATCATTGCTATTGCTACTGCAATAGATGCAGAATCACCTTCAACACCTTCATAAGTTTGCAGGAATTGTACATGAATATCATAGTTTGAAATTTCCTTTCCCATGAAATTTTTAATAATTGCAGATACATTGGTTATTGCCTCCTTTGCTATTTCTCCCAGCTTTCCCGTTGCTATTATTTGTCCTCTTCCTTCATTCGACGACGGTGAAACCTCGGCAACAATCGGTAAAACCATCCCCACATCTCCGAAAACAGCCAGCCCGTTTACTCTTCCTATACTTGTGCCTTCTGTCAGGATTACTTCGTATTCTTTCTTTTTATTTAAATAAATATCTCCAATTTGCCCTTCAAGAGTTCTTGCTATTTTTTTTGCATCAAATACATCATCGGCAGTTACATATTTGTGTTTTTTCTTTACTGCCAGGTCACCAGATGCCCTTATCAGCCCTCCCAATTCCCTGAAAATCAATGTTAATTTTCCCTTCATTCCCGCTCTTCTTTCCGCTTCTCTGATTATTACATCAACCGCTTCTTTTGTAAAATGAGGAATTTTTTTGTCTTTTATTACCTCCTGAGTCACAAATCTGACTATTTTTATTCTGTTTTCCTCTGTGTTTGGCATGGTATTATCTAAATAAATTTCATAACCGTAGCCCCTTATTCTTGATCTTAATGCAGGATGCATGTGTTCTATATCCACTAAATTTCCTGCGGCAACTAATATAAAATCACAGGGAACAGGATCACTCATTACCATTGCACCGCTGCCCATTTCACTTCTTCCGGTTATTGTAAGTTGTTTTTCCTGCATAGCAGTAAGTAAATCTATCTGTGACTTTCCCAGTGTTGAAATTTCATCAATATAAAGTACTCCTTTATGGGACTTATGTATCATTCCGGCCATAACCCTTAAATGCGGGGGCGTTCCCAAGCCCCCTGATTGCAATGGATCATGTTTAACATCACCAAGCAATGCACCAGCATGCGAACCCGTTGCATCAAAAAAAGGCACCTGTTTTTTGTTTGAGTTGTCAACAATTATCTTTGGCACATTTCCACGCGTTGGTACGCCCATCATCTGCCTGAAATTCATTCCCTGAAATAACAGTAAAAACATTCCGACAAGCATCGGTGCAAGAATAATAGTTGAATCAATTTGAATATGACGGGTTAAAGTATAAAAATAGATTGCTAATGGAATAATAAAAAAAATAAAAATATAAACAAATGTTTTGCTTTCTCCCGAAGAAGGTGTTTGTGAGTTTTCGGCAAATTTTTTAACTGTTTCTTTTCCTTCGCCGGTCTTAACAACCTTTATTTTTGGATTATTTTCATCTTCATAATTTCTAATAGAAAGAATATCCATTAATTCTTCAACAGGGAGTAATTCTGCCATTGCTTTGGCAAGCATTGATTTTCCGGTTCCCGGATCACCAATAAGCATTATGTGTCTTCTCTGGATGGCAGCATTTTTTATTATCTCTACGGCCTTATCCTGTCCGATAACCTGGTCAATTGTTTTTTTTGGTATAGGGATTTCCGCGGTTGTTGCATACTTTTCAAAAATCTCCGGATTTATATCTTCAATATTTTCTACTATGTTTGCTTGTATTTTGTCTTCGTATATGTTTAACTTGCCATTCTCTTCTTTTAAAAGGTATTCATATATCTTGTCACCAGAGATTTCTAAAGTTACCTTCTTTTCTGTTTTATTAAGTTTGAGAGTAATTGACTCCGAATTTTTGTTTTTATTTGTAACAGTTATTGTTTCCTTATTCTTACTTTTTTTGATTTCTGCATTCTCTGTCCACTCTATTTTTATATCGTCTCTCAGGAATTTTAGGAGTTGCTCATTGTCTTTTTCAGGAACATCATCCCAGCTAAACAAATACCTATCTTCTTTCTTTTCTTCGGCATCATCTGCTTTTTTGCCTTCTTTACTTTTATCATCTCTCATAATTATCTTTTCCAGGTCGTCCAGATATCCTTTAATATCTTTTCCAAATTTATAAACCTTTGTCTTGCCACCATCTTCTTCCTTTAAAAGGTATTTATAGGTCTTTCCACCTGAAATTTTAAGTGTTACTTTGCCTTCTTTTTCAGTAAATTCAATTGAATTTTTATTATCTAATTGGTCAATAATAGATATGATTTTACCATTCTCGCTTTTTTTGATTTCTGATGTCTTTGTCCACAATATTTTCAGGTCATTCTCCAAAAATTTAAGAAATTTCTCCGTGTCTTTTCCAGGAATATCCTTCCAGCTAAATAAATACCTTTTGTCCTTATTTGAGACCTCTTCTGTTTCGCTCATTTTTTTCATTATTTTATTCCTTCAAAAATTTCTTTTGCATATTCCATATTGATTTTCTTATCCTTTATCATAATTTCTGCAACCTTGTCGGCAATTTCAGACGGAACTCCTGCACTTATCGCAATATTTCTCGCATGCAATTCCATGTGTCCTCTCTGAATTCCCTCTGTTGATAGTGCCTTTAATGCTGCTAAATTTTGTGCTAGTCCGAGAGATGCCGCAACTTCTGCAAGTTCCCCTGCCGACTTCACATTTAAAATTTTTAAATTTGTCTTTGCCTGTGGATGAATCCTTGTTGCCCCGCCGATTATTCCAACAGCCATCGGAATTTCAATGCTTCCGACTAAATTTCCGTCTTTATCTCTGCTGTAATGTGTTAACGGAGCATATCCATTTAGCGCAGCATAACTGTGTGCCCCTGCCTCAATAGCCCTAAAATCATTTCCCGTTGCCATTATTAAAGCATCAATTCCGTTCATTATGCCTTTATTGTGCGTAGCGCATCTGAAAATATCACTTTCTGCAAACTCGTAAGCCATTAAAATTTTATCAACAACATCCTCTCCCCCCAATGCCTCTTTATCAAATATTGCATAAGAGTATGCCTTTCTGTATATTGCCAAATTTGAAATGATCTTCAACAGCACATCTCCTTTTGTGATGTCTTTTATTTTTTCCTTAACTTTTTCAGTCATTGTATTTATTGCATTTGCTCCCATTGCATCTCTGCAATCAACAAGTAAATGCACAACTAACATATCATCACTGATTTTCCGCACTTCAATGTCTTTGCACCCTCCTCCGAATTTTATAAGCGTCTGATCGCAGGTATTTGCGAGCTCAATTATTTCTTTTTTATGTCTTAAAATTTCAATCTGTGCTACTTCAATATTATCCATGTTTATTATCTGAATTTGTCCAAGCATTATCGGCTCATCGGCATAAGCTGTAAATCCGCCTTTAACCCGTGCAATTTTTGCTGCATTTGAGGCAGCTGCAATTACCGACGCTTCTTCTATTGCCATCGGAATTAAATAGTCATTCCTGTTTATCAGAAAATTTGTTGCTATTCCCAACGGCATTTCATAAGTTCCGATTACATTTTCAACCATCTTGTCAGCAATATTTGTGAGATTTCCATCATAGTAAGCGATTTCTTCATCAGTTAAATTTGCGAGTTCCTTAATCGTTTTCCGCCTTTCATCAAGAGACATCTTGTATAATTGTATATCCATTTTAGCGTTGATTTGGTTTAAATTTACTTTATGCTATTTATGTTATAAATTTAACTTTCAACTTCTTATTTTTATTTATTCTTTTTTAGTAACTTCTCAATAACTTGGGGGAAAATGATAAAATATATAATTTGTTTTGCGTTTTTTGTATTTGTTTTTTATAAAATGAGCAGTACAAAATTTATTTGCCACAACTTATTGAGAAGTTACCTTTTTTATTATTAAATTTGTAATTACTGATATTCAGAGGGTACAAAAATTTCACCTCACTGATGTTCGGAGATTTAAACTTCTTTGAAAT
>MTER01000126.1:4092-10542 GCA_002083985.1 Candidatus Altarchaeales archaeon A3 | reverse complement strand
GCTGATAGAAGAAGTCCCGCCATTGCTTGGAATAAGTGGGATTTTTGATAATTTTCACATAAAATTTAAACAAGACAAAGGAATAATTGAGTTTGTTAAAGTAAACTAAATAAACGGCAAAATCTATAAAAAATAAATTAAAAATGATGAAAGATGGACTGGGTAATACAAAAGAAAGAGGTATTTGTAAGTTATAGTTTTGAAGTGATTTCATCAATGAATTTGTCATATAATAAAATTTTTTAAAATTTTTATAATAAAAAATGTCGCAAACAATTTCGGAAAAAATTTTCTCATCACATACGGGAAAGAATGTTGGAGCAGGAGAGATCGTTGAAGCGGAAGTTGATTATGTAATGGTAAATGATGTTACCGGACTTCCGGCATTTGAAGCATACAAAAATTTTAATGTTGAGCCGATAACAGATAAGGTTGTTCTAATTCCCGACCATTATGTTCCTAATAAAGATGTTCCTTCTGCAAACCAGGCAAAAGTGATGAGGGAATTTGCAAAAAAGCATCATATTAAGAATTATTTTGAGATTGGAAGAAGCGGGGTCTGTCATCAGATAATGATTGAAAAGGGATTTGTCGCTCCGGGAAGATTAATTGTCGGGGCCGACTCGCATACCTGCACTTACGGGGCATTGGGTTGTTTTTCAACAGGAATTGGTTCTACAGAAGCAGCAAGTGCTATGGCAATAGGAAAATTATGGTTTAAGGTTCCTGAAACACAAAAATTTGTGATTAACGGGCAACTAAAAAAATTTGTCGGTGGCAAGGATGTGATATTAACAATCATCAGAGATATTGGCGTTGACGGTGCCTTATATAAGACAATGGAATTTTATGGAGAAACAGTAAAAGATATGCCTCTCGCAGACAGAATCACGATTTCAAACATGGCAATTGAAGCAGGAGGAAAAGCAGGAATTTTCCCTGCGGATGAGAAGGTCTCCGAATATTTAAACGGAAGAGTTATGGGAAATTATAAGCTGGTTTATGCTGATGAAGAGGCGAATTATTGTGAGACCTTCAATTACGATGCGGGCAAAGTTGATTGTATGGTTGCAATGCCTCATTTACCTTCAAATGTTAAACCTGCTTCAGAATTAAGCAATATTACAATTGACCAGGCATATTTAGGAAGTTGCACAAACGGAAGAATTGAGGATTTGCGACTTGCAGCAAAAATTTTAAAAAATAAGAAGGTAAATGGGACAGTAAGGATGCTTGTTGTTCCGGCATCAACGGAAATTTATACGCAGGCAATGAAGGAAGGACTTTTTGAAATTTTTATTAATGCGGGAGCATACATTTCAGGACCTACCTGCGGAGCGTGTCTTGGCGGATATATGGGTGTTTTGGCAGATAAAGAAAGATGCATTTCTTCAACGAACCGAAATTTTATCGGAAGGATGGGAGCAAAGGACAGCGAGGTCTATCTGGCAAATCCTGCTGTTGTTGCCGCAAGTGCAATAACGGGAAGAATTACAGACCCTGATGAAATTTAGTCCGGGATATTTTCCCGTAATGAAATTTCATCGCAATTAATATCAAATTCAATAAAATACCGACAGCATTTGCTAAAATTATGACTATGTCATTTCTGAAAAATCCGTAAATTATCCATAAAAACATACCTGAACTTAGAAGTCCCATCATAAAATAAGACAAATCATCCAGTCGCTTTGTTTTCCAGCCCTTATAAATTTGCGGAATAAAGCCAGCCAGCACTATCGCTCCCGCTGTTATGCCCAACATTGAAATAGAATCCATATTTTATTTCTTTGTAAATTTTATTTTATTTTGTTATGAATTTTGTTATGAATTTATTTTATGCAAAAAATTAATAAAATGCAACATAAGTATAAGAGAGTTTTGCAGGAGGAAAATGTAACATTGTATAACGCAATTATGAAATACAACGAAAACAGGGAAAATTTACTCTCAAAATTTGCAACAAAAAACAGCGACGGAATAAGAAGAGAGGAAAAATTTAGAGAAGACATAAGGACAAAATTTTCAAGAGATGCAGACAGAATCATCCATTCAAAAGCATACAGCAGATATATTGATAAAACACAGGTATTCTTTCTGGTTGATAATGACCACATAACGCATCGCGTATTGCATGTCCAGATTGTATCAAAGATCGCCCGCACAATCGGAAGGTCTTTACGACTGAATGAGGACTTGATTGAAGCAATTGCCATTGGTCATGATATTGGACATCCGCCTTTCGGGCATCTGGGTGAAGAAATTTTGTCGGGTTTATGCGAAGAGTATAGTATAGGAAGATTTTTACATAATGTTGAAGGGGTGAAATTTCTGGACGATATTGAAAAATGTAATTTAACCTTGCAGGTTCTTGATGGAATTTTGTGCCATAACGGTGAAAAATTTGAAATGAGTTTAAGGCCGGACAGGAACAAGACATGGAAAATTTTTGATAAAGAAGCGGAGGAAATTTTAAAAGGCAGAATGAATTATGCACCTATGACGCTTGAAGGATGCGTAGTTAGAATGGCCGATATTATTGCTTATCTTGGAAGGGATATTCAGGATGCGAGCGGAATTGGATTAATAAACATGGATGATTTAAATTTAATATCCGGTGAATGCAGGGGAAAAATCGGTACTGAAAACGCCAACATTGTTAATAATCTTATAATTGACATAATTGAGAACAGTTTTGATAAAGAAGACGAAATTTCTTATTCAAAGGAAATTTATGAGTGCCTGAAAAAATATAAAAATTTTAACTATGAAAAAATTTATAATAATCCGAAGCGGCTGGAAGAGAAAAGCAAGGTTGAGGAAATGTACAAGACATTATTTGGAAAATTTTTAAATGACTTAAAGCATGAAAATAAGGATTCTAAAATTTATAAACACTTTGTTGAAATGAACGAAATAAACAGGGAATATGTTAAGAACTCTTCTTATACTGAAATTGTCAGAGATTATATTGCAGGAATGACTGACAGATATTTTGAAGAGGCATTTAAGGATGTTGTATTGCCTAAAAGAGTTAAGACCTTTAAGGAATAAAAGAATATGCCTGATGAGTAATTGAGGTGTAAATGAAATTTAATTATGGTGAAATGAGGTGATAAAATTTTTGGAAAAAATCTGAAAATATCGCAAATTATTCAAATCATCAAAAAGGAGTATAAGAGTGAACTTTATTTGATGTTTTTGGTTTAATTGACAATATTGTTATAGTAGAAGTAATTCTGGGCTAAAAATTTTATAACAAAAATTGAACTTGCTCAATATTGAGAGGCAAATCAATCGTAACAGTCAAAAAATCACAAATAACCTCCACTTTTTATTGAGCATATTCCAAAAATCTTAATTTAACAACTAAAATAAAGGAAAAAATTTTAAAATTAAACGAATTGAATAGATAATTAACAAAATGGACAATATAAAAATTTTAAATCTGGTATGGATTTTTGTCATAAGTGTTTTTTTAATTGTCACTGTGATTGCTGCTGTAGATGCAAGTGATAGTACAAATAAGCCAGGAGTTATTGAAATAAATATCTCTCCAATTAAGGATGTTTATTATACTGGTGATGAAATAAATATAAATTTTGTCCTTGAACCGAACAAAAACGGATGCTTCGCTATGCTTACTTTAACAAAGATTAACGGCACTCAGAATGTATTGTTTCAGCATCAAAGAGGTTGTAAATCGTGCGGATCGGCAAAGAGTCCGCTAACATCAAAAATTTCAAAGTCAATAAATAAAAAATTTGATGAACCAGGAATATATGATATTGAAGCGTTGATGGAAGATGCAGAGACCTATAAAAGTGATTTCAAAAATATAAAAATTATTGTTAAGGATAGAGAAGTTGAGAAAGTTATGGTTAAAGAAGAGGATATAGCGGATAATGAAAATACTCAAATTCCGATTGTAATTGAGGTCTTTACTCGTGACGGTTGTCCGATATGTTATCATGTTGATGAAGGTGCAAAGAAATTAGCGAATGAGTATACGAAAAAAACAAAAACAGCGTAATACTTTTGGAACATCATCTTAAGGATATGCTGGCAACACAGGCAGGTCTTGACAGAAGAATATTTTATGACGGGGATGAATGGCAGAATGTTTGCAATTTTTACGCCTTAACTTTGCTCAACGGTGAAGATGAGGACTGCGGAGGAACGCACAATACAGAAAGTGATTATATGAATCTTAAAAACAAAGTTGAAAATAAAATTATAGTTCCTACAGTAAGTATGCTTGCAAATGCTTCTTATGATAAGACCTCCTTATATGTTGATGTTAAAATTAAAACAGCAGGGAATGAAGCAAAAAATTTAGATATATTTTTATTTATCCTTGATGATACTAAGGTAAAGGCATATCTTCAAAAACCAGCAAAAATTGACAAAAAACAAAATGTTGCAAATCTTAAATTTTTATTCCCTTATGGCGAAATTTCTGCCTACAAAAATTTAAGAGCTGTCGCAATTATTCAGGAAGACAAAAAAATTTTGAATGCCCGCGTTATAGAATATAATGACATTCGGGAGATAAAGATACTAAAAGAAGCGAAAGAATTAAAAAATGAGAGTAAAGAGATAAACAAAGAGATATATAAAAATATTACCGAAGATGAGGGTAATAAAAGTATAAATATGACTGCTGTAAGTGGGGCAGAAGTAGAAGCAGACATAATTAAAATAGCAAATCCCATAAAAAATTCAATAAATTTTATGTATTGTGTGGTAAGCAGAGACACACTTTTCTGTGCAATTTCAAACCTGTTTGAGATAGCAGAAATTAAAAGTGAAAACATCAAAAAAGGTAACTTTTCAATAAGTTGGAGTAAATAAATTTTGTACTGCTTATTTTATAAAAAACAAATGCAAAAAATGCATATATATTTTATCATTTTCAAAATCATATAGATTTTGAAAATATCCGAGCAACAGCGAGGTTATTTTCCCACAAGTTATTGAGAAGTTACAGAAATTCTTCTAAAATCGGAAACGAACATAACTTATTTCAACTTCGCCGAAATATCCGAACAATGCTGGCGAAAAAGTTTCTTCCATCAGGAAGTTTTGCACCTATAAAATAGTTACAAAAAATAAAAACTTCAAACAATTCCTGTTTATAAGTCCTGTTATTCCTTATTTTTCTGTCTCCTCCACAGCACTTATTTTCGCTGCTTTTTTTATATTATCTTCAACCACAATTATTTTCGCTCCCGGAAGTTTTGCAAGCATACGCTCTGCTGCTTTCTTTGCAACTTCTACATTTTCAGGATGTACAAATATACTCGCAAGTTTTTGTCCTTTATAAACCTTTGCTGTCCTTCCGACTGCTTTTCCAAATGACTGTCTCATACCCTGCTGAACTCTGTCCGCTCCCGCACCGCTCGCCTGTGCGTTTTCCCTCATTACATGATGTGGATAAGGTCTTATCAGCAATGAAAAATTTTCCTTTAAATTTTTTAAAAGAAAATTCTGGGCGGCAATTCTGGCGGACTCCAGCGCATTGTGCCTGACCATTATTCTGCTTTTATAAATTACTGAAATTTCCTTCTCATACTGTTCCGGCCTGCCGAAAGTAAAGTGCAAAATTTTATTTCCCGGAATTCCCGTAATGTATGAATTACTTGGCGTTTTACTTACTCTTGTAAAACTCGGACTATCCCACCTGTAGCAATGTGCCGGTCTTATATCACCCATTTTATTTCCAGATTTTAATTTTAACTTTTAAATTTAATTTTTAATAATTTTACTTAAATAATTATTTTTCAGATATATTAATTTAAATGAAGGACTAAATGAAAGTAGGAATATTTGCTTTGCAGGGAGATGTAAGCGAGCATAAGAAAATGCTGCATAATGCGGGAAAAGAACTTGGAATGGCTATTAAGGTTGTTGAACTGAGGGACTTTGAAAATTTTAATTGTGATGCATTAATTATTCCCGGCGGGGAAAGCACGGCAATGAGAAGATTAACGCATGATAAAGATAGCAATAAATTTTTAAATTTTTTGAAGAAGATATCAGGCGAAGGAATTCCTATAATGGGAACCTGTGCAGGACTGATTTTGCTCGCAAAGAATGTTGACGGGAAATTTTATGACGGATTGCTTGACATTGAGGTAAAAAGGAATGATTACGGAAGACAACGGGAAAGTTTTGAGGAGGATATTGACCTAAATTTAAACGGAACAACAAAATTTCATGCGATATTTATAAGGGCACCTGTAATTGAGAAAGTGAATAAAGGGGAAATTCTGGCGGACTTTGAAGGAAAAGTTGTGGCAGTTAAAGATGAGAATGTAATCGGACTGACATTTCATCCGGAATTAACGAATAACACAAAAATTTATAAATATTTTTTAAATTTAATTTAAAAATTTATCTAATTTCAATTTGCAATAAATTTTATAAATAAAAAAATAAATACAAAAT
>MTER01000126.1:0-4071 GCA_002083985.1 Candidatus Altarchaeales archaeon A3 | reverse complement strand
GCAGTAGCATACATGACTATGGTTTTAATTTTAGTGGTGATGGTTAATAGTAAAAATATTAAAAACTTTGGCTCTTATTTTTGAATTCATAATTGTAAAAACCTTATAGGTTTTTACATACTGTCCGACAATTCAAATTTTTGAACGGTCAATCTATTGTAACAATATACTTGCTTTTTGCATTTAATTTTGCAAAAATTTAGGTGCATCAGCATACCATTATGATAGCAAATCTTGATTTTTGCCAATTGTCGGACACCTTCTTTGGAATACTCGAAAATGTTTGAAACATTTTTGATATGGCTGTAAAAATTTTTGAAGCTTCACCACATCACTTCGTTCGGAGATTTTAAATAAATTTAAAATAGCAACATCACGATGTTGAAAATAAGAGCGAAAAATATTTAAAAAACATAAATAAATTTGATGATATTGAAATTTAAATAAAATTAATAATAAATTTTATAACCTTAAACAAGATGACAAATACAACAAACACACAAGGAAAAATTTTTGGCAGCGAAGTCATAAAAAAGGGCTTTGCGAGTATGGTAAAAGGAGGAGTAATTATGGATGTGACAAATGCCGAACAGGCGAAAATTGCCGAAAAATCCGGAGCTGTTGCAGTTATGGCTCTTGAAAGAGTTCCGGCTGACATCAGGGCAGAAGGCGGAGTTGCAAGAATGGCCAGTATTGAAAAAATCGATGAAATTTTAAAGACAGTTACAATTCCGGTAATGGCAAAGTGCAGAATTGGTCATTACAGCGAAGCAAGAATTCTTGAATGTCTGGGTGTTGATATGATTGATGAAAGCGAAGTGCTAACAATGGCAGATCCGTTTTTTCATATAGATAAAAGAAAATTTACAATTCCGTTTGTTTGTGGTGCCCGTGAGCTTGGAGAGGCAGTAAGACGGATTTTTGAGGGTGCGACGATGATAAGGACAAAAGGAGAAGCGGGAACAGGAGATGTTATTGAGGCGGTCAGGCATGCACATACGATAAATGAAGGAATTGCACAGCTAAAAAAATTTGATAATGAAATTTTAATGAATATATCAGCAAATTATGCGAATAAATACACCAAGTTAATGCAGGAAGCAGATGAAAAATTCGGAATATCAAATGAAGTTAAAGATGAAGATGTTGTATTTAGTGATTATAGTTATGGACATATAAAAGAACAAATTTTAAAAATTTTAATGGAAATAAAAGAATTACAGCGACTGCCCGTTGTAAATTTTGCTGCCGGGGGGATTGCCACTCCTGCTGATGCCGCATTGATGATGAATATGGGGTGCGACGGTGTTTTTGTCGGTTCAGGAATTTTTAAATCAGGCGATCCCGAAAAGAGGGCAATAGCGATTGTGGAAGCAACATCACATTTTAATGAGCCGGAAATTTTGAAAGAAGTTGGAAAAAACTTAGGGGAAGGAATGAAAGGAACCGAGGCATCAAAGGTGATACAGGCGTTACAGGAAAGAGGGATTTAAAATTTTTTACGCCCCCTCTGTCCGGAGTTTTGCAGGTAGAATTACATTATAAAATGTCCTGTACGATATTCAAAAATTCAGAAACAAACAAAAAGATTGACGACAATACCGAACATATAATAACAATTGGCAAATATTATCCTGTTCGTGGTGACTACTCAAATATAGACGAGTTTACTCAAAATATTATAGATATAAAGAAAGATGATGAAATGTTAGATACAAAGTCGGCAGAATATTACTATTACAAGGAAGCAATCAATTATTTTATAAAGCGACTACTCGTCATTCTTTCGGATACGGAAGAATATGTGCTATGTGTTATACCTGCGCATACCAAAGGAACACCACTATCAGGCATAAGAAAAATCGCAAAAGAAGTATGTTCGCGATTGCCTAAAGTAATTGATGGAACTGGTGTATTGTTCCGAAAATATACTGTAGAAAAGAAAAGCACCGGCGGGCTCCGCGATATACAAGCAGAAATACATTCTATAGATATGAGAAATAAAGACATAGTTAAAGACAGGCAGATTCTTTTAATTGATGATGTAACAACAACAGGTACATCACTGAACTCAGGGAAACACATATTAATTCAGTCAAATGTAAAATTAGTGGTAATGTTTGCTCTGGCCAAAACTCATGAATAATAAAAATTTGTAAAATGAATACTTTATCCATACTATCTCTGAATGAAATACCAAAAGTTGGATTGCGAATTATTGAAAAAGTTCTTTCCACAACACAGATATCTGATTTGCAGAGTCCATCTGATTTAATAGAGATACTTAAAAAGGCAAATGCAAAGTATAAGAATAATAATAAGAGTTATATGCCGGATATTGAAGAAGTTAAAGTGGCCTTGGAGAAAGCTCATAATATAATAAATTGCTCTCGCTTGAAGAATATTCAGATAATTTCAATAAAAGATGCAAACTATCCCAAATACCTTTTGCAGATACCTGATCATCCCGTATTGTTACATGTTTTGGGAAATGCCGATGCCTTAAACAGGGAATGTATTGCAATTGTCGGAACAAGAAAGCCCACCGATTATGGTTTTAGTATGGCAAAAAAATTAGGTTCGCTTTTTGCAAAGAACGGATATGTTGTGGTAAGCGGTTTAGCTGAAGGTATTGATACTGCGGCGCATCTTGGAGCATTAGATGCCGGCGGATTAACAATAGCGGTTGTAGCACACGGATTAGACACAATCTATCCGCAGAGTAATAAAATGCTTGCCGATGAGATTATTAAAAACAAAGGCGCAATTGTTTCCGAATATCCTGTCGGCACGGAAATTAAAAGAAGTTATTTTGTGAAGAGGGACAGAATTCAGAGCGGTTTGTCATTAGGTGTCTTTGTTGTTGAAACAGGTAAAGAAGGGGGAACTATGCACACTGCTAATTTTTGTAAGAAACAAAACCGTATTCTCATTGTTTTGCAGCATTCAGCTTCCGGTAACATGCAATTAATGTCAGACAATACAAGCAAAATTATCTTTAAAGAAGACAATGATGCCGTACTGGTAATTAACGCAATGAATAGTATCAAGAAAGAGTTACTGAATCGCATTAATAAAGAGTCATCAATTCACTCTAACAAAAAGGAAAAATGTCCTGCAAAAACAATTAATTCTGCCCAGATGGTATTGAATTTATGAAAATCACCTCACTCTTGTTCAGATATTTCAAAAACTTACATTCTTGAAATAGTTATAAAAAATTTACTAATAACTTCATAATTAAAAATTAAAAATTTAATTATAAAAAATTTAAAAATTTAAAATAAAATTAAAAATGGAAGAAGCAAACATAGATAAAATAGAGGATTTACTAAATACAAAGAAATTTTTTGAAGCGTTTGAAATGATTGACAACATACTTAAAGAAAATGGAGACGAGAAAGACGATATTGTTGAAATTTTGGAAGCAAGCGGAGAAAATTTTATTAGTGAAGAAGACAATGAATCGGCAGAAAAGGTATTCAAAAAAGAAATTTTAATAGAACCTGTAAATGGCTATTTTAATCTGGGTCTGGTTTATATAGATATGAATCGGAATGATGATGCAATAGGAAATTTTAAAAAGTCAACTGACTACGGCAACAACAGCGCAGATATATATAAATTTATCGGAATGGCTTATATGAATAAGGAAGATTATGATAATGCGATAATACATTTAAATAAGTCGGTTTCAATTGAGGAAAATTTTGAAAATAATCATTATCTGGGCTTATCGTATTTGGGAAAGGAGAATTATGATGGGGCCATAAAATTTTTTAACAGAGCATGTGATATAAAGGAAAATTATGAGACATTGCATTATCTTGGGCTGGCACATCTGGGAAAGGAAAATTATGATGAAGCAATAAATTTTTTCACAAAGTCACTAAACCGAAACACTGATTTTGCCGATGCGTATTATTACAGAGGAATGGCATATTATGCGATTGAAAACGAAATAGAGGCAATAAAGGACTATAAAAAAGCATGTGATTTAAATAATGAATATCTGGATTTACCTTATGAATGTTATTGATTATACTTCACAACCTCACAAATTGAGCTTTT
>MTER01000125.1:626-5474 GCA_002083985.1 Candidatus Altarchaeales archaeon A3 | reverse complement strand
AATTTTACAAATTTTTAAATCCCTAAGTGAAACGAGGCAATTTATTATTGCTTTGTTTTTTGTGTTCCTGTAAATTCCTCAATTTTTTCCACATCCTTTATGACGAAAAAAAACACATCTTTGATAAATTGTGATAATGCATATTGTGACCCTTCTTTACCTAAATCCCTTAACGCCTTACCCCATGCTTCGTGTGTTTTTAGCGACTCCTCGTCGGTAAAGTACATTTGTGTTTGCAACCCCATTTTGTTTTTTTAATTTTGTTTTAAAAATTTTTTAAAATTTTGTGATAAATTATGTTTTATAGATTAGACCTGTTGCAAAATAACTTTTCCACATTTGAATTCCTTTATTAACCTCACTTCGTTCGGATATTTTAAAATCTTTGCGATTTTAAAATCACCTTTAAAATTTTTAATTTGCAACAACTCTATTATTAATTTAAATTATGAATTTAAATTATCTAATGAACTTAAATAATTTGGAATTCATATAAATAAATTAAATAATTAATTAAATAATTAGAACCTTAAATATAATTAAATAAATAAAAAAATAAAAATAAAAAAGAACATAACTACAACAATTGTTGTTATAATGTTACTCAAGTTTTGCGTTTTGAAAAATTTACTCTCATAAAAATTAGTTTTTTGGTATTTATTTTTAACCTCACTTCGTTCGGATATTTACAAAATGTTCTGAACATTTTGTAAGATTGAAAATCTTACAGATTTTCAGTATTTCAAAAGCGATTTTAAAATGGTATTTTATGGAGGTAAATATGCAGCAAGCTTTAACCAGCCAAAAAAGTAAAACGCAAAACTTCAGTAATGTTGAATAAATTAGTGCATTTAATAGTGTATTTAACATATCTAAATTTTTAAATGTAATCAAAATTTTTAAGATTTTCAAAATAACATTAATATGCGATTAGAAAAGGTCTCTGTTGAGGGATTTAAAACATTTAAAAACAGACAGAATATAGAATTCCCTTATAAATATACTGCCATTGTAGGCCCTAACGGAAGTGGTAAGAGTAATTTAATTGATGCATTATGTTTTGTAATTGGCCGATCAAGAGGAATGAGGACGGACAAATTATCCGAACTTATTTACAACGGCGGAACAGACGGGAATCCAGCAAATGAAGCAATTGTTTCTGCGTATTTTTCAACAGACGGGTCTAAAGAGCTCATAAAGGTAACCCGAATTGTCAGGCGTGACGGAAAGGCGCAATATAAAATAAATTATTCCGCTTCACTCAAGGATTCGGGACGCCTGTCTCAGAGTGACAAAAATACCTCAAAAGAAAAAGTAATTGAAATAATTGGTGATAATGAATACAACATCCTGCTTCAGCACGACATAACAAATTTTATTGAAATGAGTCCGAAAGAGAGAAGATGTATTATTGACGAAATTTGTGGAATTTCCGACTATGATGAAAAGAAAAGCGATGCCATAAAAGAACTTGCATCCGTTGAAGAGAAAATTTCCGGGGCAAATGTCCAACTGAATGAACGATTAGAAAATTTAAAAATTCTGGAAAAGGAAAAAGAAGATGCACTCAAATTTAAGGAAATTAAAAAGGAAATTTCGCTGCTTGAAATGGCACTTAATTACCTAAATTTAAGAGATGTTGAAAAGAAAATAGAGGACTACGCTCAAGTCATAAAGGAGTTATATGATGTTCGCGAAGGTTATAAGAACTCTGAAAATTCCGTTAAAGCGCGGAAGACCGAACTTGAGACAAAAATTTCATCTATTAATAAGTCCCTTATTGAAAATGAAAAAAAGCGCGGAGAGCTCGACTCATCTTTGCTGAATTCCGAACAAAGAAATTTAAGGGCATTAAACAAGAGATATGACGAATTAAACGAAAAGCTCAATTTTGCAGTCAAAAGAAAGGATGAATTAAATACCTTATTCTCATCGTCATCCGCAGAAATAAAAAAAATTTCCGAAAGGACTAAAGAAATTGCTAAAATATTAAGCAACACAAAAATTTCCGATATTGAACGCAATGTTATGGAGTTGAAGGATAAAATTTACGATAAAAAAATTTCAATCGGCGATGCAAAAAACAAATACGAAAACATAAACAATGCAATTGATGAAAGGCGTAATAAAATTGATTCAGAGAAGACAGAAATTTCATCTTTGCTTGTAAGAGAGCAGGAACTGGCAAGAGCGATAGATGATAAAAATTATACTTACAAAGAAATTTTTGAGAGACATTCATTCATCAGAAAGGAAAAATTTAACGCTGAAAAGGAGTATGAGCAGTTAATTAGAGAGTACGAAAAAGTAAAAAGCGAATATGATAGAAAGTCGGAAATTTTAAAAAATTTAAGAAAAAATATAATTGCGGATAATCTGAAAAAGGCAGTAAATGGCATATACGGAACGGTATCAGAATTGTGCCGGGTTTCGGATGCGAAGTATCGGAAGGCAATTTATGTCGCTGCGGGAAATCGTTTTGAAAATATTGTCGTTGCAAACGAAGATACAGCAATAAAATGTATAAATATCTTAAAGGCAGGGAAAATCGGGAGGGCGACATTTCTTCCTATTAACAAAATAAATCCAAATTTGCCGAATGAAAGATCTGAGGGACTGGGCTTTGCGAGGGACTTTTTAATTTATGATGAGAAATTTGAGAATATAGTTATGCACATACTGCGAAATACCATTATTGTAAATAGTCCCGATGATTTTAAACCCTTAATCGGAAAATACAGGGTGGTTTCTCTTGACGGAGATATTGCCGAAAAAGAAGGAAGTATAAGCGGAGGATTTATAAAAGAGACATTAAATTTTAATGAAATTTCCGATGAAATCAGGGCGATTGAAGGAAAGTTAAGTGTTCTTGAAGAAGGTCTTGAAAAGGTAAAGGAAAGAAAAAATATAAATGCGGATGACACGGAAAAGAAAATTTCCGATTGCCTGGTTGAACTTGAAAAATTAAAAAATGAAAAGAAGACCCTGACTGATAACCGGGAAGAAAATGAGAGTGAAATAAAGAGCTATGAAGATGAAATTAAGGGAATGAGTGAAGAAGGAAAAAAGTTGTTGCTGAATATTGAAAACGCCGAAAATGAATTGGTTGTTATAGGAAAAAATTTAGAGAGACATGAAAAAGAAATAAAGGGCAAAGAGTATGAAAAAATTGAAAATTTAAGGACTGAAGAAAGGACTTTGGAGATTGAACTGGCAAAAAAGCAAAAGGATGCTGATTTTTCAAAGACGCAAATTTCAGATTTAAAAATTGATGAATTAATAGGCGAAAAGAAACAGTCCGAAGAGATAATCAGAGAAACAGCTGAAAGAATAGAGAAAATAAAGTCGGACCTGAAAAAAAAGGATGAAGAAAACAAAGAACTCGCAGCACTTATCCAGAAATTTGAAGGCGAAAGGATGAAGATTGAAGAAGAAATCGCAAAATTGAATATAGAAATTGAGAAAATTTCAAAAGAAAAGGAAGAAATAAGAGACAAAATTGAAAAAATTCAGATTGAAAAAGGAAGGGCTGAAGAGAATAAGAAAATTGTCTCGGAGAATATTAAAAAAGATAAGAACATATCAGAGGAAGATATCAGGAAATTTATTGAGAATGAGCAGACAAACAAAGAAGGTGCTGCGAATAAAATAAATGAACTGAACATAAAATTAAATGCTATGGGAAATATTAATCTGAGGGCAATTGACGGTTATGATGAAGCAAAGAGTAGCTACGATGAAATTTTTAATAAAGTAAATGTCCTGAAAAATGAGAGACAGGCGATTTATGATTTTATTGCATCCGTTGAAAGAAAAAGAAGGGATGTTTTTATGGATGCTTATGAAAAAATAAAGGTAAATTTTGAAGAAATTTTTAAGAAACTGACTGATGGTTACGGAACCCTGACATTAGATAATCCGAAAGATATTTCCCTGTCGGGATTAAATATTCATGCATCCCCGAAAGGAAAGAAAATTACAAAACTTGATGCTATGTCCGGCGGAGAAAAGGCATTAACATGTGCGGGATTTTTGCTGGCAATTCAGCAATATTCTTCATCTCCGTTTTATGTTCTTGACGAAATGGATGCATCACTTGATCTTGAAAATTCAATAAAGATTGCAGGGTTGTTAAAGGAAAGCGACGGACAGTTTATAATAGTAACTCATAATGAAAATATAATGAAATACGCTGATGCAGCAATCGGCGTCTCAATGCAAAACGGGGCATCTCAGATCGTTGGGGTGAAGATAAACCAGTAAAAATAAAATCTAACAAAATTTAATTTTGACCCAAGTTTTCCGCACAACCGTAAAAGTTTGGGTGTAATTTTTGTTGTTGAGTGTAATTAATTTTGTAAATTTTTAAAATTACCCGTAAATTTTTTGATAGTGGAAAAGATGGGTTTTAAATGTCTGGAAAGATTGGTTTAATATTAAAATAATTGTAACTATTCAGATGGTACAAAAATTACTAAAAACTGCGGGTTTTTAATCTTTAAAAATCTATTGGATTTTAAAATTACCTTTGAAAATTTCAAAAAATACAAAAAAATCAAAAAATTTACCTATAATTTTTTGGGTGGCTGAATAGTTACAAATAATTTAAATTTAATTATTAATTTATTTATCTTTATCAATTATCCGACATTTCGCACATCATTATTACAACATATAAGTTTTGAAGATTATGTATAAAATTTAGAGTTAATTTACCCTAAAAAATTTACAAATATATTGTGACAATATATACTGACAGATTTAAAATTCAAAATTTTTTTGCAGTCATTTCAAAAATTTATTTTTGAAATATACTGAAAACCAGAAGTTTTCAATCTTTCAAAATGC
>MTER01000125.1:0-596 GCA_002083985.1 Candidatus Altarchaeales archaeon A3 | reverse complement strand
TATTTTGAAATGAGAGCGAAGCGATTTCAAAAATGAAATTTTTGAAATATGAGAGTGAAACGAACTTAACTTATCACAAATTTAAAATAAGGTCCAATGTAATTTAAACAAGTAATAAAGTTAAGACAGTATTCTTAATTTGCAATAGGTCTAATATATATTAGACATGTTGCTAAATAAAGTTTTAACTCTTAATTTTTGTGAAAATTTATAGGTAAAATTTTAAAAAGCAACAACTCTATTATTAATTTAATTTATTTATGCCAAAATTTAATATCTATCCCAATGATTACAACCATTACGACCACAACTGCAATAACTACCACCACTACAACCACAACAGCAGCAGTTGGGGCAAACATTATATCCCTAGGAATTTTTACAATTATAGAACTAATTGTCCTGTTGATTATCAGGGATATTTTGATGTGTGCAAAGGAAGATGTAAAAAATTCATCTCCGAAAACCCAAAAAGTCCTTTCATCATTTCTCATATCCTCAACAATATTTATAATTCCTTTGCTTTACGCATTTATATCAATAATTCTTTATAAGATCATCATTGTTTTGTGATTTAATATTTGAATTTAAAGAGT
>MTER01000124.1 GCA_002083985.1 Candidatus Altarchaeales archaeon A3 | reverse complement strand
ATTTGGTAAATAAATTCCCGAAAGCAGAGAAATTTGTTTTGGGACAGAGGATTGAGAATACATCACTAAATGTACTTGAAGGAATCATAATTGCGAATCAGGAGACCAATAAAGAAGAAGCACTGAAAAAAACAGCCGTTGAACTTGAGAAACTGAGAATTTTCATACGGCTTGCGAAGGATTTAAAATTCATAAGCATCGGACAGTATGAGCAGGTAAGTATGCAGATTAATGAAATAGGTAAAATGCTTGGCGGCTTGATGAAAAAATTTACATCAACATCCCAGTCCTCTCTTGGACAGGGGATAAGTTAGAAAACAGCGTTCATCCGCGGTGGCAACTGGAACAATGGCGCGAATTCCGGCGCGTTTGCATTGAACTTGAACAACGCCCCGTCTGATTCCAACAACGACATCGGCTTCCGCTGCTGTCAGTAATACCCATCCTTTAAGGATAAGCCAGAATCCGTTTCTTCACGGAGGAACGGACAGTGCATTTTGGGAACTACAAACTTATCTCCCGGCTTAAAAACAAAGCCAAATATAAAATAGATGTGCTCCGGTTAGTAAGTGATGAACGCCGGAGCATGTCATTATTCATTTATGTACCACTTCGATATTTTTACTGTAATACATGACTATCGGCTATTGACCGAATTAAATGTCACCACTTACTCAAATATTCTTCACAAAATGGTGACTGTTAATTTGATTGTGCATCTGCTTTGCAGCCGATACTCATGTAATATTAATTATATTATGATGAAATCAGACAGAATATCACGGGACACTATCAATAAGGCATTGGATGAATTTGCGGAGATCGCAAGCAAAAGATTTCCCGAGATAGAGTCCATGGTGGTTTTTGGTTCTGTTGCAAGAGGAACTCACAACAAAAACAGTGACATTGATCTGCTGGTTGTGACAAATAATCGTAAGGTGCAGGATGGTCTGGATTCATTAGCGTTTGATATGACATTAAAATACGGTGAGGTTTTCGGATTAGTTATTAGAACACCTGAGGAGATTAAATATTTAATAAAATTAGGATCACCCCTTATGGATGCAATTCTTACTGATGGGGAAATAAAATATGGTAATAAAGCCTTCAAAAGAACTTGTGGAAAAGGAATTAGAATTGGCGCAGGAATTCCTGCGTGACGCAAAATACCTGCTTGATAAAGGAGCGTTGAGGTCTGCGTCCAGTAGAGTGTATTACTCGATGTTTCACGCGGCAAGAGCAATACTGGAATCTCTGGGTGAGAGTCCTATAAAACACACAAAGGAACAATCTCATTGTTTGGAGAAAAAGTCATACAGACAAATCTTATGGATAAGGTATTTGGTAGTTATTTAACAAAGGGATTCAGGGAAAGACAGAGTGCAGATTATGACGGGATGATATTACCTGATTCAGACGAGATTACAAAAATTATCAGGAATGCAGAAAAATTTTTGAATGAAGTCGAGAGGATAATTAAAGATAAATATTTCATAATAAAATAAATGCCGAAAACATATAAAAATTTATTTGTCGGAGTGTGTTCCTTTGAGAACCTGCATGATGCATACCTGAAAGCAATGAAAGGTAGAGGTTATAAGGATGAGGTCATTGGATTCTCTTACAACCTTGAGGAGAATTTATTTAGAATAAAGGCGGAACTGGAAACGCAAACCTATAAGCCAGATGCATACAAAGAATTTTACATTTATGACTCTAAGAAGCGGCTGATTAAAGCACCGTCATTCAGAGACAGGGTTGTGCATCACGCATTATGCAATGTCATTGAGCCGGTATTTGACAAAACCTTTATTTATGACTCTTATGCATGCAGGAAAGGTAAGGGAACGCACAAGGGAGTTGACCAATTACAGAAGTTTATCAGAAAGACAAATGAGGGTTATGCATTGAAATGCGATGTTGTTCAATATTTTCCGGGCATAGACCATGAAACATTACTTGAGATTATCGACAGAAAAATTAAGGATGAAAAGGTTATGTGGCTTGCGGATGTTATCATAAGAAGCAGTGAAACATCCGCCGGCTCTAAAAAAGGGCTTCCGATAGGCAATTTGACATCACAGTTGTTTGCAAACATCTACCTGAATGAACTGGATTACTTTGTGAAGCATAAATTGAAGATAAAGAATTATGTGAGATATGTAGATGACTTCGTGATTCTGCAAAATAAGCAAAAACTTTGTGAAATCAAAACACAGGTTATTGAATTCCTTAGAACTCTGAAACTTGAAATTCACTCTGAAAAAGCAAATATCTTTCCTGTAAAACACGGAATTGACTTTCTTGGCTACGGGATTTTCCATTCTCACAGATTATTAAGAAAAGCGAATGTTGAAAAATTTACCGGAAGATTGAAAGTGATGAAGAATAACTATCAAAGAAATTTATCAGGTTCTAAAAGAATCTGGCAGTCAATTGTAAGTTGGATTGGACATGCAAAGCATGCAGATACTTATGGTTTAAGGAAGAAAATATTTGGTGAAAATCCTTTTGTCTTTGATGTTTATGAGGATGTTAAATAAATGAAATGTAACTATTCAGCCACTCAAAAAAATTACAGGTAAATTTTTGATTTTTACGCTCACTTCGTTAGTGTATTTCAAAAATTTCATTTTTGAAATTGTATTTTTTTGAAATTTTAACAGGTAATTTAAAAATCCAATAGATTTTTAAAGATTAAAAACCTGCAGTTTTTAGTAATTTTTGTACCCTCTGAATAGTTACAAAACAAATATATAATAACCTTGCCGATGCCCGGATATTTTAAAATCTTTAGGATTTTAAAATTATCCTAATTTTAGTGAGTCAGCACCTGTAATTTAAACAAGTAATAAAGTTAAGTTATATGTTTTAATTTGCAACAAATCTAATGTTTATTAGGATGTTAATTTTATTTAATACTAAAAGTAATTATTTATTTAAATTTGAAAAAGTAATGACTGGTAAGAAAATGGAAATATGGGAAGGAAATCCGAATATGGAAGCATTCCATCAAATGGAAGATGAATTATTAAAGAAACATCACGGCAAAGTGGCGGTCTTTTGCAATGGAAAATTGGCGGCCAGGTGAATACATAGTAAAAGCAATTGAAAAGGCAAAGAAAGTTTACAAGGGAAAAACCTTTTTTGTAAGAGAATTGTTTACAGCAGAAGAACAATCTGAAGCAATGCTATAAAAATGAAGTGTTGGAAATATAGGAATGACATGCCGCAGGTTCCAGTACGGCTGATTGGAAAAATAAGTGTTGAGGAATGGGCTCTTGTGGATAGCGGGGCAACCTACTGCGTTGTTCATCCAATGATTGCCCGGATGATGGAATTAAAATTTATAGATGAGAAACAGGATGGGTCAGGTGGCAAAAAGTCCATAATTGCGGATGTGGCAAATATAGGACTTGAAATTGATGATTTCAAAGAAAAAATTGATGTTGTATGTATAAGAGAAGAATATTATCCTGTAAAAGCACATAAGGTAATTATCGGCAGGAATTTTATGAATAAATACAGAATAATTTTAGATGGTGAGCAGATATGTATTGAGAATAAAGAAAAATTGTGTCTAAAATCATAAATTTACTAAATACAAATGAAATATTATAAAACTGTAATAATATTGGCAATAGTGGTCTTTGTGGCCATAGCAATAATAATTCAGACCAATTTCATAAATAAATCAGGTGATAACGATAAGATAAACGCAGACATATTGCAGAAACTAAAGACCTTTGATGAATTAAAAAATTATGAAAATTACAGCGCAGAAATAACGAAACTAACACAGGAAAACATAACAAAACTTGCTGAATACCAATCTGCAATATATAATGGCTTAGAAGGAGATATATACAGAATAACTTACAAAAAGGATAATAATGGCTTACTCATCATTTATGATTACAATGAAAGCAAAATTTTAAGAATGTTTGAAATAAAAAATTTAAAACTATAAAAAACATAAATTTAAAGGGCTAAAATGAAAAAGTATATTTTATTATTGGTGGTATTGGCAGCATTAATAGCAATAGTTCAGAATGCGGAAGCGCAGCTCAGCAGCAGTAATTATCAGATAGAACTTTTGACACTTAATAGTGGAGGTGGCAATTTAAGCAGTTCAAATTATTGCTTATTTGCTGCTGTCGGAGAAAGTGCAACCGGAAATATTCAAAGTAGCAGCTATACTTTACGACTTGGAATTTTCCATCCCATTCGGCAGTTATCATCGTGTTATACTCCTTATGACTTTGATGGTAACGATGTTGTTGATATTTTTGATGCTGTGGCAGCACTTGAATATTTAAGTGCGGGAAATCCAACACTATTCAATGTGGAATGTAGCGATAAACATGCCATCGGAATTGATTTATTTGATGTCTTTGATTTAATTGATAAAATTAGTATTTAAAAATTTCATAAATTTTTAAATATCCGGACGAAGTGAGGTTATTGGAGAATGAATAGACATGTTGCAAAATAACTTTTTCACCTTTAAAATTTTTAATTTGCACCTTTAAAATTTTTAATTTGCAACAACTCTAATATAAATGATGAATTTAAATGTTGGAAATATGAAAACAAACAGCATTCAAAGAATTGAATTTTTTAACAGAGAAAGTGAAAAAGAGGAAATCCTGAACATTTTAAAAACAGAGCCGCAACTGATAAATTTCATCTATGGCCCCATAAACAGCGGAAAGACAACTTTAA
>MTER01000123.1 GCA_002083985.1 Candidatus Altarchaeales archaeon A3 | reverse complement strand
CCATTTTACTTATTTTATTTTGAATTTTATTTTTATATCGCCGTCCCTCAATTTTTTAATCAATAATTTTATGATTGTTTTTTTTGGGATGTTCCCGTTTGCCTTTGAAATTTCTTTGAGATATGCGTTGTCATCTACATCTACAGATATTGACATTGTTTTGACCATTTTGCTTTTATATTTTTTATTGTTTTTAAATATTTAATAATTTATTTTTTGAGATTATATATTTAATTAATTTTTGTGCTTGGTTTTTTAATTTTTTTTTGATTTTTATGCTGTTTAAAAATCTTACGGGTGAATTTTTTTCATTTTCTAAAAAATTGGCGACTTAACGCAAAAAGTTCCGATATAAACAAAAAATGTTAGAAAGAGTTGAATGGTTTAAAGGTGTGTTAATAAAAGATTATTACAGATTTGGGTTTTAAAGTTTTTCAAAAAAATACATTAAAATATTTGAAAAACGATAAATTTGACGCTTGTGATGTATTTTAATGTATTAGTTTTAAAGGCAATAATACATTAATACATCAATACTTAGTACTAATATAATATAAATTGTACTTTAGTACACATTTACACATATACACACATATAATAGAGATAATTTAGTCAATGTATATAGAGAATAGAGACTTTGCTAATGATTTGATGTATTGATGTATTTTTTACCTTCAAAAAAAATACATCAAAAAAATACATCAAAAAAAACAAAGGTCATTTGAAATTTTATTTGTATTTTTTTATTATTTTTTGTTGTATTTTAATGTATTAATGTATTTTTGGGCAAAAACCAAAAAAAATGTCCGGAAAGTATTAAAAACTTAATATCACATCATTAATTTTTATTAAATAATTAATCTTTTAATACCAATTATTAATTAAATTAAAAAGGTTTTAAATAAAAATTTTAAACAAAATGGCAACAAATAAAAATAAAGTAAAGGGCGTTCAAATGGATAAAGGCATGATTGAAGACATTGTTTTTGCTACGATGTTAAGAGAGTTCAAAGACACAAGCGAATATGTAAGACACCTCATAGAAAAAGACCTCTCTGAATTGAAAGGAAACACAGATAAAAGCTTGTCAGAAATTGTGCGGGAAAAACTAAAACAACAAAGAATATAAAAATACAAAAATGAATACAAACACAGACGGGTCTAAACCGTCTGCTGAAGAAAAAAACACAGAAGAAATTAGTAGTGCGAGATTAAGTTTTTCTAATGACACAACGAAAGAGGTTGAAACAGATGCTGAAATATCCGATGCTGAAATGGTGATTAAAGCGATGAATAAAGACGGGAAGTTTGTTTATATTCCTGAGAAAAAGGATGCTAATTTGGTTTTTATTTATGCAAAAAAAAAGAGTATCGCTTATGTTTTTGACGGCGTTGGGCGAAGTCTTGGATTTACGACAAGGTTCAATTTGTTAGTGTCTAATTATATTGATGATTATGTGGCGGAGCTATACCGAACAATTTCGGGAGAAAAGGAAGTGACTAACAAGGCAAAAATAAAATTGAAAAACGAAATTGAAGAGTTTCTCATATATAAAACAAGCAATGTTGAGAGAGGGACGTTTTCAAATAATTGTGTATATTTAGACGGAAATTTCTATAAAAAGACAGATTACGAAAAAAATATATTTATTACAAAGAACTTTGAAGACATATTAGAACAAGTAAAATATATTGAAACCTATGGAGATGAAGTTGTAGAGTATTTTCACACCTTACAGAAACTCTTCGGAGAAAATTATTTAAAGTTGTGTGCATTTATCGTGGCCGCTATGCTCGGAGATGAGGGGGGCAACAAACCAATACTATTTCTCACCGGCAATTCAAGAGTTGGAAAATCAAGTGCGGGGAGATTGATAGAAAGGATTGTGGAAGGAAAGAACAGGATAGTTTCGCCGACCGAATTGGAGAAAATTTTACCTGAAGTACTCGGATCTAGAATTGCACTTTTTGATGACGTCTCAACAAAAGAAAGAAAAACAGATTTTTTCAACATTTTAAAAAGGATAAGTACTAGCGTAAATGTTTTTCTAAATCAAAGATACTCCAAATCAGGCATCTCATTATCTTGTAATTCTTTTTTTATCTGTTCTTCCGTTGATACATCGCTTTTTGAATTTGACAAGCAATTAGAAAACAGAGTCATAAAAATATCAATAAATAAAATAGAATATGCAAAAAAGAATATGGCACTTATTTTAAAAAATGAAGAACTAATTCAAAAGATAAGAGGTGTATTTTATCAAATTATGCCGTTTGTTTTATATAATTTACCACTCGACGGAGAAATTGTAATTAATAAAAGGTATGATTTATATATGCGGATTCTCTACGCCTTAAAAAAAACATTATATATGGACGAAAAAATATATTGGGAGAAATTTCCTGAACAAGGAAACAATCAGGAATTTGAGGAATTAAACAACGAAGAAAGCGAAGTTGAAATAAATGAGGATACAAGGAGGTTTTTAAAATTTATACTTGATTACGGGAACATAGAAAAAAAGGAAGGTGCAGAAATTATTAATTTATATAGAAACTGGATTATTAGCGAGATAACCGACGAACCGAAAGCAGAAAAAATATTAAAAGACATTCCAAATACACGCATTTTTTTCAAAAAAATATTGTGTTCGTTTGAGGGGGGAGAAATTAAGTATCTTGACAAAATAATAGAACATAAGTCAATTTCTATAAATATAAGAAAAGCAGACGGAACTCAAACTACAAAAAGAGGAATAAGTTTTTTAATTACAGACCCTCAAAAAAAGATATAAAATGGTCAAAGCAATAGCAATCAGGAATATGCCTTTTTCGGTTGTGCTCTCGGATACAAAGAAATTGTCTTTTAGAAAAGGTGACACTTTGGATGGCGAAGACATCAGAATATTAAAATTATTAGAACAGAATAGGTTAGTTAAAATTTTATCAGATTAAAAATGTCTGAAATAATTAAATCCGATTTTTCAAAAAATATGCGGGAAACAGGAGCAAAACAGGAAGAACTTTTTAATGTTTTGTTTGAAATAGGCAAGATAATGGATAAAGATTTTATTTTAAAGTGTAGAAACGCATCAGATGACAAAGAGAAATGGCGAGATTTTCAGGAGGTTCGCAGTTTCCCGGTAAATCACCGGTTGCGATTACCTTATGAACTTATTTTTGAATATGATCATTGCGGCAGGGATATGGCAATTCATTTTTTATCAGGTATTTACTCCGGAATACAGGAAAAATTAAAAAGACGAGGATGGAACGATTATTTTCTATACTTGCAAGACCATTTCGGCAGAAGCCCACACCTACACTTTATTCCTACAGCGATCAAGCAATATAACGCCATCAAAAAATACACTGCAATATTCAATATTGATCACCAAGTCAACAATGGCAAACACCTAATCAGGGCAGAGGGTGGATTTTATGCAAAAGGAGAGAAAACAACATATTCGTCCTATTTTCAACATTTCAGAGATATTGTTCCCATATACAATTACAAAGATATAATTTTCCCACAAATAAATATTTCTCTGTTCCACGCCAAAAACTTTGTAACAAAAGCAAAAAAGGTATCGGTGCAGAAAAACAACAATAATTTTTCAGGTAAGATTTATGATGTGCCTCCTGTAATTGAAAGCATAATGCAAAAGTTTACAAGGGGTAAAAAACCTTCACATAACGAAAACTGGATTTTGGCAGTTTATTTAATTAATATTGGTAAATCGGATACAGATATAAAAAACATTTTTCAGGTTTCAAAAAAATACAACGAAAAAATAACTGACACTCAACTGAATTTCATAAGGAGTAGAAAATATATCTGTCCATCTTACTCCAAAATTCAGGCATGGGGAATTATTCTCGCGCCGGAAGAAACAAATTTCAAAAATCCCTTAAATTTCAAAAAATTAATAATTAATATTTAAAATTCATAAGAAAACAAAAAACCCACAGGGCTTGATTTGTCTTGGTGTGTAGCATATTTACATTATTTCAGAGCAGGTTTATTATTAAAAATTTATTTGTGTAAGGCGTTCATTTATGGTATATTCTGTCGTGACTTATTGTGTTATGTGGCTTTGAAGAATGAAAAGGCACAAAACACTATAAGTCGAGATAGAATATAGCATATTTTCCGCTCAAGATTTTAAGCGATAATATTGTATGAAAATAACTTCATTAATGCTACCACAAGACATATTTTTTTATTTTTGTTGGTCTTTTGACTGCGAGAAAGACGAACATAAATAAAAAACCCGAAGGGCTTGATATGTCTTGTTGTGTGGCATATTTACATTATTGCTGTGCGGGTTTATTATTTGTTGTAAAAATTTCCGTCAATAAACAATAACAACAACAACGCCAGAATGAACAACAACATCAAAGAATACAGAGAAACAATATAGAGAAACGGTGCTGGGAAACGAGTCTGTCACAAAATGTAACCAACTGAAAAATTTCATCAGCAAATTTTTGTCGCTTCCATGACAGGGGGCTTTGCAGAGTGATATTATTCAGAATTAAGATAAAGTCACAGTCGGCTGACGCAGAAGGGCAACGGGTAGATGAAAGGTGCATTTATGGGTGTGAGTTCGTCAAGATACATTCCCGGACGAATTTTCGGCGTGATTGAGCAACTGCGAAATCTCCCGAAAAGTTTTATCCTACCGTCGGGTCACTTCAGAGACGGAAGGATAAAACCTCACAGTCATAAAGGAATGGCTTCATCTACCCGCAAGTCCGCTAGC
>MTER01000122.1 GCA_002083985.1 Candidatus Altarchaeales archaeon A3 | reverse complement strand
TTTCTTCTTATTTCTTTTATTTCACTTAATTTGTTTTCTCTGTCAAATTTCACGCCTGACATAGCAACATAAAACGGCTTATTATAAAATTTTGCCATTATTGCTATGTTTAGCGTTCCGGTTTTATTTAAAATCCCGTATTCGTCAATTGCATCACAACCAATTAGAACAAAATTTACATCTTTCATAAAATGTGCAACAGCAGAGTCAGTTATGTGAATGTTCTTTATCCCAGACATTGAAATTTCATTTGAAGTCATCCTTCCTGTCCAGTTCGGCCGTGTTTCCGTGTTTATAACAGTAAAATTTTTCCCGATGTTTTTCGCATTTTTTAACATTTCTATAACCGTTCTTGAATAGCAATGTGTCAAAATTTTTGCATCCTGCGGAATGAAATCAATCTTAAATATCTCTTTTTCCGCATTGCTTTTATAATCCAAAAATTCATTAATACTTTTATCTACAACTTCATTTAAATTTTCATTTAAATTTTTTAAATTTTCCATTACAAAATTTATACAGTTTCGCATTACTATGTCGCTTTTCTTTGCGCTGCATAAAATTTCCTTTGCTTCTTCAAGGTCTTTAATTGAATTGTGTCCTTTGCAAAAATTTTTAAATGACTCAATTGCATACCTGCTTATTTCCGAACCCTGAATTTCATAATTTTTTATCTTTTCTGCAACATCGTTTGGAAGCATTTTGTAAATTTAATTTGTTTTTTAATTTAAATTCATAATTTATAATAAATAATTAAATTGTGTTGAAATTTTAAAATTTAAAAATGATAAATGTTATGTTCTTTGGAAGAGGTGGACAAGGGGCAGTAACTGCAAGCGAACTTTTGGCAAAAGCGGTCTTTAAGGACAACAAATTTGCTCAGGCATTTCCATCGTTTGGTGTTGAGAGAAGAGGCGCTCCTGTGCAGGCATTCTGTAAGATTGACGCTCAATTTATAAGAAGCAGGGAACAGATTTATAAGCCGGATTATGTGGTTGTTTTTGATTCAAGTTTGTTAAGTCAGGTTAATGTGAGCGAAGATTGCAAAATTATTGTTAATTCCGAAAAGGACTACAATACAAAAAATTTGTTTAATGTGAACGCGACAAAGATTGCAATAGAAACATTAGGAGTTCCGATAGTTAATACTTCAATGCTCGGTGCTTTTTGTGCAACAAAAGAGGTCTCTTTAAAGTCAATGAAAGAAGCAATAACAGATAAATTCGGAAAAAGGGCAGAGAAAAATTTAATTGCGGCAGAGAGTGCATATAACTTTTTGAAGGATAAATTTTAATTAAAACATAAAATCCTTTCTCTATGCCTCTGTGCTTAATAGCAAAACATTTAAGTTTTATTTTAAAATATTTTTAATTCTATTATTTAAAAATTTGTAACTATTCAGAGGGTACAAAAATTACTAAAAACTGCAGGTTTTTAATCTTTAAAAATCTATTGAATTTTTAAATTACCTGTGAAAATTTCAAAAAATACAATTTCAAAAATGAAATTTTTGAAATACACGAACGAAGTGGGCGTAAAAAATCAAAAAATTTACTTATAATTTTTTGGGTGGCTGAATAGTTACTACCAAAAAACTAATTTTTATGTGAGTAAATTTTTTAAAACGCAAAACTTGATTCACTATTATTTTGGTGTGGATTTTGAACTCGTGTGGGATGTAGTAAAAAATGAGATGCCTTCACTAAGAAAGAAGGTAGAAGAAATTATAAAACAGGAATCGGAGAATAAAACAGGTGAAAATTTAATTTAAAAATTTAAAATTTTATGATGAAGTCGGGTAATTTGTCAATAACAGGAATCATAATCCTAATAAGTGTAATTTTTCTTTCCGGCTGTCTTGAAAATGCAGAAACAGAACTGCCAGATAAAAATACCGCAAATTTAACGCCTGAAAATTTAAAAACTGAAATCATTAACACAATTGACAGCATAAAATTTTATCAATACACTGTTTCCGTTGAAGAAAAATATATGCTCAATGCAGAGGATTTTTACTACAACTGGATAGTTGCCGGACACAGCGATATGGAAAATAAAATTTTATCTTTTGATTATACTCTTAAAGATGAATACGGGGCTGTTTTTGATGGTGTTGAAAGTTATAATATCAAAGATACACTTTATTTTTCGCACAATGTCCGGGCACATAAGAAATGTAGGGGAGGATGGATAAGGGGCTGCAGTACTACTCTAAAAGGCGTATATCCTTTCACAACACAGCTTTCAGAGGACTGGGGAAGAGAAGACGAGATGGCAATTCCTTTTAAAATATCTGATTCGTTATCTGCAATGAAAGAAATTTTAAGCAATTCGGATATTAAAATTTTAAGCGAAGGCGAAAAATGGCTCAAAATTGAGATTCATCCAAACGATGCCGGAAAGGAAATTTTAATCAGGCACGCAGAAATAACATATAAAACAGGAGGAACCACTTATGCAGATGATTTTGAGAGTGTATGCAACAACATTGTAGGCGGGATGAAAAATTTAACCTTAATTATGTATGCGGACAAGAAGACATTAGCGATTAATAAAATTTATGTGGAGGGAACATTCAAGGGCGTCTATGGAAAATCCACATTAACAGTTAATGAAAATCTCGTGGATTTTAATAAGAAGATAAACATAGAAATTCCGAAAGAGGTTGAAGAGGATGTGAAGAAACGGTGAAGAAAAGATAAAAAAAATATAAAGGAGAAATTTTCTTCTGTTGAACTTCAACATAAGTGTTATGCAAGCCCACCCACAACCTTAAATTTCTTTAAATTTCATCACTTTTTCTTAAACTCCTTCTTCTTTAATAACAATAGTATTGCAACAATCGCTATTATTATTGCAGCGAACATGACCAAGGGCAGTTTATCATCAGGATTAGTTTGTTTTGTTTCTCCTGAAATTTTATCATTGTCTTTCCTGCCATTTCCATTTTCTGCTTTTAATATCGGAGTTATAGTAACTTTGGATTCACTGGTCTCTTTATAGCTATCTTTACTCGCCTTTAATTCAACACTTTTGTTAAAAGCAACAAATTCTGCTTTTCCTTCAATGTCAGTAAATTTAATAATTCCGTTGTAATTAACGCTTACATTTTCTACAGAATTTCCTTCATCATCAACCGCTTTAACCATAAATTTCTCTCCTGCAATAACGCTCTTATTTTCAAGTATTATTTTCAAAATTTTTCCCTCATTTACATTCTGTTTCTCTGTTTTCGTTTCATTTTGCTTTTCTGCTGATTTATTTACTGATTCGTTTGTTTTGTTTGCTGAAACCAGTTGTGTTTGTATTACATATTGTGTTCCACCTCCGGAATTCCCGCTTGAGCTACTGCTATAAACAGCATTACTTTTTATTTGGCATTTATGCTCACTATTACAGGAATAATTTGTTGAACAATCACTGTCATTGTTGCATTCCCATCCTGCCGACCTGCAAATTCCCTTAAAACAATTATTACTCATACATTCCTCGCTTAAATTGCAGGTATTGTTATCATTCTTCTTTGACACACAATGGTTTATTGTTTTGTTACAAAATTCGTTGTTTGAGCAATTTCCATTGCAGAATGGAATGATAATTGTTGAATTTATATGGGATTCTTCAATAGTATTAACAACATCGCTGTAAGCATCTACATTTACAATTAAATTTTTAGGAGATGTATTGCCTAAAATTTTTCCGATTACTTCGTAAGTAAAAGTTGTATTAACCCCTGATTCAAAGGGCCCATCAACATGCCATTTCAGTGTTGTTTTCTCTGTCTTTATAATTGTAAAATTTCCGGTTGCAGTTATCAGCTTAAATTCAGCAGGTAATGTAAACAGCGTTTCAACATTTCTTGTAGTTGTATTTGCTTCAACTATTGTTGTTATTTTAAATTTAACCGTATCATTCGGAAGTCGCGTATCATTTATTGGTTCAACAAAAACCCATACAGGGTCAATATAATCGCCAATCCTTATTCTCGCATAACCAAAATTCTCTGCAATTCCATTCGGATATTGCCCCTTCACATAAACATAATTATTCAGCCATATATTTGAAATGTTCGGAAAATCCATCGTTAAATTTATTGTCTTTATTTCGTTTTCCATATCTCCCAAATTCCA
>MTER01000121.1 GCA_002083985.1 Candidatus Altarchaeales archaeon A3 | reverse complement strand
AGTATAAATTAAATCACGAGTTATGTGACAATCACTATATTTATAAAATTTTAAACTCAAAAAACATTAAAAAGTTCCGGAATGGAAAAAACATAATAATGCCATATTACATTAAAGTAACAAATAAAACCAAATTAAAATTTCTTGATTATTTGTGTTTCGTTTTAATTTTTATTTCGTGTTAATGAGTTGAAATACACGAACTCTGTGAGATTATTTTTATTGAAATTTTATCGCCTTTTTTAATAATTCCTCCTTTTAAGACCTTTGTAAATATACCTTCTGTCGGCATTATACATTTTCCAACCTTTTTGAAAATGTCGCATTTGTCATGGCAAGTCTTTCCTATTTGGGTAACTTCGAGAACAACATCATTAATTTTTATCTTTGTTCCTATAGGCAATGCTGGTAAATTTATTCCTTCTGTTGTTATGTTTTCTGCAAAGTCCCCTGAACTTACATCCAATCCCCATTTTTGTGCTTTTTCAATGCTTTCAATTGCGAGCAAACTTACCTGCCTATGCCAGTTTCCTGCGTGGGAGTCACCTTTTATTCCAAAATTTTCAATAACTCCTACAAATTCAACCGGCTGTTTTTTTGTGCCTTTTTCTTTGCTTATATTTACTGAAATCACCTCGCTTCCTTCCACTTTGTTCATAGCATTCATTTCTTTTATTTTTAACTTTTATTTTTAATTCGGAATTAATTAGTGTCCATCTATAAACTCATATTTTTTGTCAATTTGTCAGATAAAATATGATAATTTGTATGTGAACTCAAAAAAAATTTCAAAATTTTTTACTTTATGATTGGACAACAATTATACTTTGTTTAACAAAAAGCGCAATTTTTGTGGTTGTTGAGTATAAATGGTTTTTTAAAATTACAAAGTAACAAAAGAAAATCAAGAACTATTCTCGTAACTTCTTAATAACTTGTGAAAAGATAACCTCGCTGTTGCTCGGATATTTTCAAAATCCATATGATTTTGAAAATGACAAAATATATGGCCTGTTTTGCACTTTTTGTAGGTGTTTTTTATAAAATGAGTAGTTATGAAATTTATTTACTCTCACTTATTGAGGAATTATCTATTCTCTAATTTGTGAGGAGTTAAGGTTTTAAATTTCCAGCCGTTTCTGCACCATAATTTCACTTCTCTTTAAATACTCTCTAATCGGAACCTTCAAATATTTTACTATATCATTCAACGCATCATTTAAACCCGCAAATTTTCTCTCTTTGTTTTTAAACGCATTCCTGATATTCTCCCTCACTTCCCAAACCCCGACAGGCATTATGTAGCCCTCATAAATTTCCCTGAAAATAACCACTCTTGCCTGCTTCTTTATCTTCCTTAAATACTCCAGAACGGCAAACCTTGCCGCATAATAACCCCCTCCTTCTTTAATCGCATAATCATTCCTTCCTTTATAATATTCCGCCTCCAAATTTATTGCATAATCAGTCATTCCCTTTGTCCATAATGTTTCCGGTGCCCACGCCTCAAACTGCTCAAATTCCCAGTTTCCGGGAATAAGCAAAATTTCAAAATGATTAAAAAGATAGGTATTTGAAAAAACTGTAATTTCGGAGACCTTTTCATACTCCTTGATTTCCTTAATAAAAATTTTTCCGAGAAGGTCATCGGTTGCCGTTATGCTCCACCTTGTCGGAACTAATCGTTTCTCTTTCATTCCAAATGCACCCGAAGAAAATGCCTTCATCAAATAATAAATGTCAAAATTTCTCTCCCTAAATAAAATTTTAAAAGAGTTTGCAACATTTAAATTTTCATCAATAACCTCATCAACGGTTTTCGGAATTTTTGGATTTTCTGCAATTCGCAGTTCAGTCAATTCACCCGTAGGTCCCATCGGCTGTGAAATCGGAGAGAATGAAATTTTAAATTCCGGCAGTGACTTAAATTTTATCTCAATATCAATTGGTTTGACTGACAGGGCAATTTCTTTGTTCTTTTCGGAAAAAGTCGTTATTTCTCTTACATTATGTTTGACCATTCCTCTGACAAGCAATGACCTGATTTTTATAATTTCGTCAAAATTTGCTCCGTAAAGCAAAGATGGATTATCAGAAATTCCAGCCTTTTCGTTATCTAAACATGTTAAAGGACCGACAAAAATGTCCGGATAATTTTTCCATCCGACAAAAATTGAAGGCGATTTTCCAAACATTAAAGTAGAAATTTTGTTTTGCAGCGGTTCCTGAATAGAAAATTTCTTAATTAAAGGACAACTTGGCCTGCTGCAAAGCAACCTTCCGCCTTTACAAATTAAGCATAAATTCCTTGACATCGGGCGATATTGAGATATTGCCTTTAAAATTTCGCATCTCGGATTGTCCCATGTCTGATATTTTGATTTCATTCGTTACATATAAAGAAAAATTTAACGGAGAAAAATTAAAAAGAAAAATTTACTAAAATTTCTAATGTCCCTTGCCATGTACATCTTCTTTTTTACTTCCTTTAAGTACATCCATTATTTTAGTAAGATATCCTATTCCAAAAAGTACCAAAAGTCCCCCTATTATCAATGCAATAATTAATGTTTCAACAACAGGAAATGAAACATCTTTTCCTTCGGAATATTTCTTCGGCGATGCCTTCATATCAACACTATCCGCTAATCCCGAATAAACAACACCGTAATATAATTTATCATTAAATTTATCATTAGGATTGGATGCTTCTATTTTGGGCAATCTGTAAATATCTTGTCCTGCAGGTTTGTGATAAATTTTAAATTTACCTTCTTCGTCAGTTATAGTCGCAATATGTATAACATTTGCTTCAATTCCTACGATATAAACTCTTACTTCTGCACCTTTTACCGGATTTGCATCTTTATCATAAACCGTTCCTTCCACAACAACTGCACTGGTAAATTTCTTGGTTGTTTCTGTTGCATTTTCTATTACTTCTTTTGTATGTTCATCAGTAAATTTAAGTGCGGAACTGTTTGAAAGTAAAAACAACTTCCAGTTATATTCCTCAGTAAAATTTCCTGTGGTTATCGACTTTTCAAGATAAGAAATGCTCTCATTTATATTCTTTAATCCAATAAATTTATAAATAATTCCGTAATGTCTGTTTTTGGAAATAACTTTGATGTGTTTCAATATCCTGTCACTCTTACTACATGGATGAGATAATGCATTGCAAGGATAAAGATATAAGTTCATCTTACCCTTTTCTTCTTTTAAAATGTATTTATATGTTTCGCCACCTGCGATTTTTAAAGTCACATCATTTTCTTTTTTATTAAGTGTAAGTGAGTTTTCCCCATCAGAAACATTAATTTCATTGTCGCTTTTTTTGACTTTTGCATTTTCAGCCAAATTTATTTTTAACTCATCCTTTAAAAATTTCGTGAACTCTGCGTTATTTTCAGAAATATCATCCCAGCTAAATGGATATGAATTTTGAGGCATACATAAGTCAGATATATCTTCGCGATAATAGTGTGCATCTGTTGGGATTAACAATGTGTGTATTCCTGGTCTATTAAGATAAATTTCTGAAACCACTGTATCTTTTAAATTTATTCGGACATGGTCAAAATATCCACCATTATTATCTTTCTGTACAAGATTTATTACAAACATTTGCTGAATATAAGGTTTATCGATGTAGACATATATTGGAACCAATATGTTCTTCAAATATACATTTATCTTGCTGTTCTCCTCTCTTGAAATGTATTTATCTCGGCTACCCTCTATTAAAATTTGTTCTCTTAAAATGTTTTTATTTTTGTCCTTCTCTATAATGTGTTTAAGTATATCAATTCCATTAGTAATTTCTTCTAAGGTTACCTCATTTTTTGTTTTATTAAGTTTAAAGGATATAGTAACAGTAGCAACATTATTGTTTTTCACATTTTCAAATTCGTATCTCACCAATTCCTCGGGAGATCGTTTAATAGTAACATTGTTTTTCACATCAAAAGTAAAATTTATTTCATTGCCTTTTTTATTGAGGGCCACATTTTCTGCCACCAAAACTATCTCGAATTTATCCTTTAAAAATTTCATGAATTCTGTATTGTTTTCAGAAACATCATCCCAGCAAAACAAATATCCTGATTGTTTATCTACCAAAATGTCAAATTCCAC
>MTER01000120.1 GCA_002083985.1 Candidatus Altarchaeales archaeon A3 | reverse complement strand
ACTTAGACTGATGAGCCACACATTTATTTTAAATTTTTTGTAAGACCAATCTTTGAAAGTTATGGAGTTTTAACCTTTAAAATTATAAAATTGACATGGCAACAAAAAGATAATTTTAAAAGTGTTTTTAGATATTTTTTAAATATCTTTCAAACCCAAGTAATAAATATAAAATACAACAATAAATTCAAAAGAAATTTGGCATTGTTAAAAAAGTATATATAAATTCTTATTCCATTTAACCATCAAAAGTTTTACTGAATAAACTAACAAGTATAATTCTTTTGAATAACATTTTGATTTTCTCCTTAATCTTGCTAAAAAATGTCTGAAAAGAATGTAACTATTCAGCCCCCAAAAATTAAGGGTAAATTTTTTGACTTTTTTAAATTTTTTGGGTGACTGAATAGTTACATCATTTTTATTATTCGTCAAAAATAAATTAATAAATTAAATCTTAAAATAATTAAGATTTAGTTTTAATTTAACATCTGAAGTTTTGCGTTTTACTTTTTTGGCAGATTAAAGCTTGCTATATATTTACCTTTATGAAATACCAAAAATCTATAAGATTTTTAATCTTAAAAAATACTTGAAGTATTTTTGAATACCAAAAATAAATACTAAAAAAGTAATTTTTATGGGAGTAAATTTTTAAAAACGCAAAACTTGAGGTAACATTTTAACTTTAATATTTTAATATTTTAACTTAAATCACTTACTTAAATGAACATTTCAGAATATTTTAAATTTATCGGGGAAAAAGTAGAAGAAGAATACAAAATTGCAGGTGAAGCAAAATCAAAGAATCTTGACCCTGAAAATTTTGTTGAAGCAGTAAAAAGTAAAAATCTGGCGGAAAGGGTTGAAGCGTTAGTAGGACCTAAAGGAGTTGCATTAGCAATTCAATCAGGAAAAAGCACTAAAGAAATTATTGACGAAATTTTAGATGGAAAGTATGGAACCAAAAATAAGGAGCAATTGGCTGAACAGGCAGTCAGAACAGGGCTCGCGATTGAAACCCAGGGAGTTGTTGCCGCTCCGATAGAAGGAATAAATAAAATTTCTATTGAGAAAAATCCTGATGGAACATCTTATCTTTCTGTTTATTTTGCAGGTCCGATAAGATCAGCCGGTGGAACTGCCCAGGGACTGACCGTCTTAATGACAAATTATATTCAAAATAAGCTCAAACTTGAAGGATACAGACCATTGGAAGAAGAGGTAGAAAGATATGTGCACGAAGTTATACTTTATAACCGCAGATGTAAGCCCTTGCAATATTGCCCAACAGAAGATGAGATAAGAACAATAGTAAAAAATGTTCCAGTATGTGTAGATGGCGACCCGACAGAGGATGTTGAAGTTATGGCACATAGGGACTTAAAAAGAATTCCTACAAATAATATCAGAGGAGGAGCATGCTTAGTTATCGGAGAAGGCCTCGCATTGAAAGCAAAGAAACTGGCAAAAAAGGCAAAGGACTTTAATATTAACTGGGATTTTTTGCTGTCTGTCGGAAAAAAGAAGAAAGATGGCGGTGAAGATGATAAGGATTACGCGAGTTTTATGTCGGAAATTGTGGGGGGAAGGCCTATATTTTCATTTTCAAATACTTCTGGTGGATTTAGATTGCGATACGGAAGGAGTAGGGCAAGCGGAATTGCGGGAAAATCAATGCATCCGGTAACAATGATTGTCCTTGATGATTTTATTGCAACTGGAACACAGATAAAGATGGACAGACCTGGAAAAGGTGCTGTGATTACATCCTGTGACAGCATTGAAGGACCGATAGTTAAATTAAAAAACGGGAATGTCTTAAAGGTTAGAGATATGGAGATTGCAAAATCTGTAAAGAAAGATATTGAGGAAATTTTATTTTTAGGAGATATTTTAATAAGTTTCTGTGATTTTTTACAGACAAACACACCTTTGCTGCCATCCGGCTATGTTGAAGAATGGTATCAAAAGGATTTAAAAAAAGTAGGAATTGAAAAAAGCTTATGTGAAATAAATGCAATGAGTGCAGCAGAGGCGGTTGAAATTTCCCTAAAATACAACATTCCTTTACATCCTAATTATTTATTGTTTTGGGAAGATATGGATTTGGAAAAACTTCGTTTGCTGCTCAATTTTCTGGGAAATGGAAATTTAAAGGAAGAAAAATTTTATGTTCCTTACAATAAAGAAAAAAATGCGAAGGAAAAAAGAACTTTGGAAATTCTTGGAAATGAACATGTTGTGGAAAATGGATTTATTGTTATAAGCAATTATGTTTCTTTGCTTTTTCCTTTAGGGATGCTTGAATATGACGATAAGAAATTTAAATTTAATCAGCAGATAAATTTAGAGGAGCAATTACAAAAATTACAAAATGAAAATTATGATGCGTCTCTTCCGTTAGCGAATAAAATTTCAAAGGTAATGATAAGAAAAAAAGCTGGCACTTATATCGGAACAAGGATGGGCAGGCCTGAGAAGGCAAAAGAAAGAAAGATGCAGCCGCCTGTTCATTGTTTATTTCCTATAGGTAAAAAGGGGGGGAGAGAACGACTGATAAACGAAGCAATAAAGAGCAATTATATAGATATTGAAATTTCTGACGGAATTGTAGTAAGAAAAGGGGAAATCAATATTAAAGAAATATGGGACAATGCATTGAAAAATCTTAATCTGCCGGCACCAAATGTAAAATGTGTTGAGAGCTTAATCTCTGCTGAAAAGGTTCCTGAAAAAATAGAAAAAGGTATTTTAAGGGCAAAAAATGATGTATTTGTATTTAAAGACGGAACAATAAGATATGATATGACTGATGTTCCGATGACACATTTTAAACCGAAAGAAATTTTTACTTCTGTTGAAAAGCTTAAAACACTTGGATATGATATGGACTATAAAGGCAATCCTCTTGTTAGCGATGAGCAAATTTTAGAATTAAAATGTCAGGATATTTTAGTTCCGAAGGACAGCACGGACTATCTTTTCAGGGTGGCAAAATTTGTTGATGATGAATTATCTCTTTACTATAAAATGTCGCCCTATTACAATCTACAAAAAACAGAGGATTTAATAGGCACAATTATTGTCGGACTTGCCCCGCACACATCAGCTGGCATTGTCGGAAGAATTATAGGATTTTGTGACGCAACATGCTGCTTTGCCCATCCGCTCTGGCATACTGCAAAGAGAAGAAATACAGACGGTGACGAGGATGCAATAATGTTGCTGATGGAGACCTTGTTAAATTTTTCCAAAAAATTTTTACCTGCATCAAGAGGCGGAAGAATGGATGCTCCGCTTGTAGTTACAATGACACTGGACGCAAACGAGGTTGACGACGAATCACACAAGGTTGAAGTTGTTGAATCGTATCCCGATGATTTTTACGAATATACACTTAAATCGGCAAATCCGTCCGATGTAAAGGTGAAAAACATAGGAAACCTGTTAAGTACAAATCCGTATGAAAATTTAAATTTTACCCATGATAACGGAAATTTAAGCGACGGCGTTAAGCGGACAAAATATGTATTATTAAAAGACATGAGCAATAAGGTAGATGCACAGCTGGGTTTGGCGGAAAAAATAAGAGCGGTTGATGAAAAAGTCGTTGCAGAAATTTTGTTAAATTCTCACTTTTTGAGGGACATTCAGGGAAATTTACGGTCGTTCGGATCGCAAACCATAAGATGCGGAAAATGTAATACTATATACAGGAGAATTCCATTAATTGGAAAATGTCCGAAATGCGGGGAAAATTTAATACTGACCATTAACGAGGGCGGAATTAGGAAATATTTAAAAATTTCAATAAATATCGCAGAAAAATATGAACTTAAAAATTACCTACGACAGCGACTTACAATTCTGAATGAAAATATTGATTCAATGTTCACAGAAACAAAAAACCAGAAAAATTTAAGTGAGTTTTGGTAGGGTCAAATTTTGATAATCTAACTGGAAAGGTCTATGACATAAATTACAGTTTTTACAAATTCTTGGACTCATATTTCATCTTTTTTACCCGTTTAAATTTCTTATCATTTTTTGGTAACTTCTCAATAAGTTAGGGTAAATAAATTTTGTACTGCTCATTTTTGTAAAAAAACAAATACAAAAAATGCAAAACAAATTATATA
>MTER01000119.1:10180-18515 GCA_002083985.1 Candidatus Altarchaeales archaeon A3 | reverse complement strand
AAAAATTGTTAAAATGGATTTTAAAACAGGAATAGTGGTATTAGTAGTTGGAATAATGTTGGCAGGGGTATTGGGAGGTAGTATGGTGTCGGCTTGGGCAACAAATGCCGCAAAGGCTATGTCGATCGTTGACGGTTCTACATCTTTTACTGTTGCAGTGGGTATAGATATAAATGAAGGTTCATCTTGTTGGGGCAATAAACGTTATTCTACTTCGCCTATTCCATTGGTTGATAAAGAATATGGTATCGTCTATGGCAACTACGAGTATTCAGGGTATGCCGGATATAAGTACAATGCATTTGGATTTGGGGGAGGGGATGAGGACAAATATACAGGAGTATGTGATGGCGGACTGCATGGACATGCATGGATAAATGGATGGGATATGGGAAAGACGCTTACTTGTGTAGAGTATTGAATTATTAAATAACCTTTTTAGGATATCGTAGGGAGGTAGTACACCTGCAGAAAAATCATTTTTAAATTGTTTTTTGTTTTTGATTCACCATTTAGATCTTTAAATTTGGTTTGATATGTGCAGTACATGAAAGCACATAAATAGAACTTAAACCCTTTGGAAGGGGAGCAGAAACCTCGTATGTGCAGTACATGAAAGCACATAAATCTTATTAAACTTATTATAAAATGACAAAAATAGGTAACAAAATCATTTTGGTATTAGCATTTATATTGTCTGTAGTGTTAATATCTATCGTTGTAATAAATTTTGGTAAAGTTTCCGAAGAAAATTTTGATAAAAACAATACCAATAATATAATTGCGCTCAATTCACAAGTGAGATGGTCACCAATAAATACATTTGATTATTCATCTTGTATGCCTCCAAAATTTAAAGTTGGTGAAAGATATATGTACAATCGGCGTGCGCATAGTAGAGAAATTGAATCTTTTAGCGCTGACAAATCGGGCGATGTTTTCATTTCAGAACCGAGCAATTATGAAGTTGAGATATATGTTGATAAAATAGAACGAATAAATAATACAGATTATTATGTCATCAAAGAGAAAAATGGCACCGTATTTGAGAATCTTGATATTAAATACAAAAATGGTAGTTTGTCAGATAAAACTTTTAAAATTCCCATAAAGGTTGGGGGATGTGTTGTGAAAATAAATGAGAAGAATTTATCTCTTATCATTGTTCAGCAGAAAAACACCAGATGTAAAGGTTTTGATTACTTCTTTATAATATTTCCAGAGAGCTATTTGCCGGCATGCATAAATGAGAATACGCATTTTGTCATGGGAGGTAAAAGAACAGATAAAGGCCCTCTAAATGGTTTGGTATCTGGGCTTGAGTTTGAAGTGAAGGGTGTTGAAAAGGTTGGTGGAAGAGGGTGCTTTAAATTGGAAGTGACAGAAAAAGAGGTTTATAACAATATGCAGAATATAAAGGACAAATATGTTTTTTGGATAGATCGAGAGAAAAGAATCACGATTAAAGCCATGCATTATTCCGGAAATCTACTTATAGAGGAATTTGAGTTAAAGGATACAAAATAAAAATGCAATAAATAAATTAACTCTGAAAATGAAAAAACAAGTATGGTTGTTTTTGCTCGTAATTTGCTGCGCAATATTTCTTTTAACATTTGGATCCTTACAACACGATAACCAATCTCAAACATCTTTTTTAGATGATTTATTTGGATTCATACTAGGAACTGAAGGATCGGGTGAAAGATATGGACCTATTTATTGTCAGCCGGATTTTATAATTTTTAATGTTTCTCTTAATAAAGGTGAATTGTATAAGTATAAGGAAGTTTTATTTGGTAAAGATGAAGGCATTGTACTTAATTCATCATATTTTATCAAAGAATACAATATGTCTACAAAATGCTATACAATAGTATATGCAACCCATACGATTATTGGTACATCATCCTATCAGCATTACGAAAATTCAAGAACCGGAGAAAATATAACATTAAGAAATATAACAATTGCAAATGATAACGGAACATCTTTGCTTTGCAATAATGAACATATAATATGCAGAGATTATATATACCGAGAATCACCTTTTTTTGGACTTATAGATAAAAATCTTAAAATAATAGCAACATTCAAAGAGCATGAGAAGTACAGGTGGGGATGGTACAGCATTGAAGGCAATTTTTACCCAAAAACCAAAATTTCAGTCGAAGGAGAGCAAGAATTAAACAATAGTGGTGCGTATGTTATCAAAAGGGTTGTAGAAACTATTGAAAAAAACAAAAAGAATGTTACCTTAGGGATAAGTTCTACTTCTTATTTTTGGATAGATAAAAACACAGGGATGCTTATCAAACAGACGGACTACAATTCCAATGGAAATAAAATAAGAGAAATACAATTGACAAACATATAAATTTATCTGTTTATCACGTTTTGCTGTGCTGATTTCTATACCTCACAACTTCATAAATTGAGCAGTTTCAAATTTCTAAAATAACTTCATTGACATTTGGATATTTTCAAAACTTCACCTCACTTCGTTTGGATATTTTCAAAACTCTGCGTTTTGAAAATTGCGTTTTGAAAATCACCTCTTTATCATTCGGATATTTCAAAATCTTTGAGATTTCAAAATCGTAATCTTGAGTTTCAAAGATATTAGGATTTTGAGTTAATAAATTATTTCTATGCCTTCTACTGACATTGATTTGTTTTATTTTACTTTTCGATTTTCTTGCCACCAATAAATTTTAATTAAAATAGCCACATATGAGCCATATCTATTTTAAAAATTTATCACCATCATTTTTCAACAATTTTTTCTTCAAGTAACCACTTCCATAATGGCCTAAATATCACCTTCTTGCCTTTAATACAGGACTTACGCAATTCATCTTGTAAAAGGACTTAAAAAGATAAGAATTCGTATATGGTTTGCGTAAGTCCTATAATATTTTCCTCGCCTTCGTAATCTTCCGTAATTACAAGCAAATCATCGCAGTTTAATTTTTCACTTCCTCTTATCAAGCCCTCAATTTCCCCGTCTTTTGTTTTGGTGTCACTGAGCGAATAGCAAACCTGTATCAGTTGTTCCGCACATAATTCATGACTATCGGCTAAAATTAAAACATGACCAAATTAATGGTTACCAATCAACATACTTTTTAGCGTAAAATGGTAACCGTTAATTTGACTTAAATTCAAAAAAGCCGATAGTCATGTATTATTATAAATTAGGAGCACAAATAAAAAAACAAAGTTTTCTCTTTGTAACGGATTGTTGTGCTAACATAAAATGTTCATAAAATTGATGGAGCAATTAACCGGTAACCGTTGGTGCTCACCCCACATAAATCGAAAAAAATTAAAATCAATATTTTAAAAATTCCGCTTAAAAGAAATCTTAAAATTTATGTATTGCGAAAAAAAGTCACCTATTTTTATGCCCTCAATTTTTGAGATTTTTATCAAATATTTTTAAATCTAAAACAAATAATTAACTAGATTTTTGCGAAATGGGAAACTTTTGTCTAAATTAGAGTTGTTGCAAATTAAAAATTTTAAAGGAAATCGCAAAGATTTTAAAATATCCGAACGAAGTGAGGTTAAAATTAATAAATTTTAAAGGTGAAAAAGTTATTTTGCAACATGTCTATTAGTAAAATAAGCGATGGCAAATGTAAAAATTGACTTTTCTGAATTTTAATTTATTTTTTAATAGGTCTAATGAATTAATTTTGAAAAAAATATAATTGAAAATAATTGAAATGACTACTCAACAAGGATATAAAATATTTGAAAACGGGGCGACATGGTTAAGAGCAGATTTTCATTTGCATACCAAAGCAGATAACGAGTTCAATTACAATAATGATCCAAATTATTTTGCTTCAAAATATATAGAACAATTAAAAAATGAAAATATCGGAATTGGCGTAATTACCAATCACAATAAATTTGATTTGAACGAATTTAAAGAACTTCGCAAAAATGCTGAACGTGAAGAAATTTATATATTGCCAGGTATAGAATTTTCTATTAAAGATGGAGCTAAAGGTTTGCATTTATTGATTGTGTTTGATGATGAATGGATTTATAACGAAGAAAATGTTAATTATATACAGAAATTTATTGGTGCTGCTTTTCTCAGTGTCACCACCTGCTATGATAATCCACCTTATTGTAATTCAAAGTTCTATTTGAATGAGACGTATGAAACGCTTAATTCTATTGGAAAAGACTATTTCTTTATTTTAGCACATGTTGATGATTCTTGTGGTCTTTTTGAGGAAACGAAAGGGAAAAACCTTGAAGAGTTAATTAAATCAGAAGCATTCGGCAAAAAGGTTTTTGGATTACAAAAAAGTAGAAAAACAGATTACAGGAATAAATTATCAGAGATAATTGGCTTAAATATTCCTGCTTATGTCGAAGGTACTGATTGTGCGGCAAATGGAATTGAAGGAATTGGAAAGGGAAACGAGATTATGGGAATTACTCAAAAAACATTCTTAAAGATCGGAGCATTTAATCTGGATGCTTTGAAATTTGCCTTACGTGATACTACTAATAGAGTTTCCGCTACTTTTCCCGATATTCATAAATCTTTTCTTAAATCAATTACTTTTAATACAAGAGATCCAAAGTGGAAAGATAAAAAAATATCTTTCAATGCTGCAATGAATAACTTAATTGGAATAAATGGCAGTGGAAAATCTACCATTTTAGAAACTGTTCGGTATGCACTTGATATACCAATTGGTAAAAATGCAAAAGATCAGGACTATAAAGAAAAACTTGTTCAGCATTTTCTTGGAAGTGGTGGTAAAATGGAAATTGAAATCATTGATAAGTATAATAAAACTTATATCGCAGAAAAAATATATGGGGAAACTGTGTCTATTTATGAGTTGAAGCCAGACGGAACAAGGGAATTACAACATAATCTGAAAATAAATGCAATAATAAATAAGCCTCTTTATTATGGGCAAAAAGACCTATCAGCTAGTGAATGCGAAACATCCACGGAAGATTTAATTTCAAAATTGTTAGGTGATAAGTTGGATGAGATACGTAAACAAATTGACGAGCAATCATCCTTAATTATTAATTCCTTTGCTGAATTAAGAAAGATTGACAAACAATTAGCTCAAAAAGCGGATATTGAAGCCAGAAAAGCAGCTATTGAAAATGATATGAAAATCTTCAAAGAATTGGAGATTGACAAAAAACTAAACAAACAAATTGAGTTTAATAAAGATAGCAACCGCCTTGATATCTTAATAGAATTTGAAAATAATATTGTTAATTTATTCCAAGAATTATACTCTGACTATAAAGACACATTTTCAAGTTATTTGAACTATAAATCCCAAGAGAATGCAGAACTTATTGAACAAGCTTATGAATCTTTTAGTAGTTTTCAGAAGACATTTGAACAATTACCAACAATAATTGGCTCACTAAGCGAAGAAAAGAATAATGTTGAACAGATTCGCAAATTATTTAAGCTGAAATATGAGCATTTGAAAGAAGAATTCTCAGAAATTAAGAGGAAAATCAACCGTCCGAATATTGAAGCCGATACTTATGTAAAGCTCTCAAAAGAACTTGATTTACAAAATGCAAAATTAGTTGAAATAAAGAAGTTGGATGAAAGAAGAAAATCTCAGGTAAAAAGTTTTAATACTGCTCTTACAAAATTAAATACGTTGTGGCACGAAGAATTTCAGATAATTCAGGATGAAATTAAAAAATTGAATGAATACCAACAAAAAATAAATCCTGATGCACCGACTTTAAAAATTGATGTTGAGTTTAAAGGGAACAAGGATAAATTTATGGAATTTCTTTCTTCTACATGTAAAGGAAGCGGGCTTCGCGATAATCATTACAAACAAATTGTTGAATATCCTGATTTAATTGAAATTTATAATGATTTCGATAGTGAAGAAAGTAATATTAAGACTGCTCTTTCGGGAGGCAATAATTTTTCAAATTTTAAAGCGAAGTTTTTTGAAAATATTAATGCCTTTTTAACTTATCGTGTCCCAGATAAATTTACAATTTATTACAAAGATCGTCCGTTGGGAGAACATTCTCTCGGTCAAAGAGCATCAGCATTAATAATATTTGTTCTTACTCTGAAAGAAAATGACTTGATTATTATTGACCAGCCTGAAGATGATTTGGATAATCAAACGATATATAGAGATGTTATTTCTGAACTGAAAAAACTAAAAAATCAAACACAATTTTTATTTACAACACATAATCCAAATATTCCTGTTTTAGGTGATTGTGAACAAGTAATTAGCTGCTCATTTTCAGCAGATTCTATTGACATAACTATTGGCGGCAGTATAGATGATATAAGAATACAAGAAAAAATTATCAACATCATGGAAGGTGGTGATGAAGCATTTAATAAACGAAAAATAATTTATGAATTATGGAACCATTAGAAATATCTGAAATTATTCAAAAAGGCGAAAGCAGCACCGTTCAGTTTAAAGAACGTGTGAACGATGCGTACAGCATTGCAACGGAAATGGTTGCTTTTTCCAATTCGCTGGGGGGATTAATAATAATTGGTGTTAATGATAAAACGGGGGACTTAAACGGTTTGTCATATAGCGAAATACAGGCAACCAATCAGTTATTAGCAAATGCTGCTTCCGACAATGTTAAAAGTCCAATCACAATTTTTACCGGGCAGGTTTCGGTAAATGAACAGATATTGATTTTCATCCGTATAAAAGAAGGCAGCGATAAACCATATAGGGATAACAAAGGAATTATATGGATAAAAAACGGTTCCGATAAAAGGAAAGTAGTATCTAATGATGAATTGTTACGGATGCTTCAAAGCAGCGGCAATCTTGCTGCCGATGAAGAACCGGTTGTAAATAGTACTTTCAACGATATTAATATTGATGTCTTCAGGAATTTTGTCAAAAAGAAAACGGGAAAATATCTTGACGAATTAAACCAGTCACTTCCTCAGATTCTTAATAACATGGGTTTTATGAAAGATGAAAATTTAACTCTTGCCGGCTTATTATTGTTCGGCAAAAATACACAGGTATTCCGACCTGTCTTTTCTGTGCAGTGTATATCCTTTGTAGGTAATGAGATTACTGGTAAAAAGTTTAGAGAAAGTGAACCTCCGTTTGAAGGCAACCTGACAGAATTATATGAACAAACAATGAGATTTATCATGAGAAATCTTCACAAAATACAGGTTGAAGAATCAGTTAATACTTTAGGGGAGCTGGAAATTCCAAAGGATGTCTTTGAAGAATTAATAGTAAACGCACTAATTCATCGTAACTATTTCATCAAGTCATCAGTCAAGGTCTTTATCTTTGACAACCGTATTGAAATAATCTGCCCTGGAAAACTTCCAAACACTTTGACAGTTGAAAAAATAAAGTATGGAATATCTGTCATTCGCAATCCAATTCTTTTTTCCAATGCCAGATATTTGCTTCCCTACATGGGTGTTGGAAGCGGCATACCCCGAGCGTTAGCATTATATCCTAAAATTGATTTTGTAAATGAGACGGACAAAGAATTATTTACCGCAGTAATTCACAGAAATATTTAGAAATTTTATTCGTAATTCAGAGGGTGCAAAAATTACTAAAAACTGCAGGTTTTTAATCTTTAAAAATCTATTGGATTTTTAAATTACCTGTGAAAATTTCAAAAAATTAAAAATTTACCTGTAATTTTTTGAGTGGCTGAATAGTTACTTTTATTCTTTGTAACGGATTGTTGTGCCAACATAAAATGTTCATAAAATTATGGTATTTGTTTAGCTAATTGAATTTTTATCCATTCATATTTGGTTTTGTGTTCGTTTTTTCATATTTTTGACACTTAATCCGTAACTTTGTCTATTTTAAGTAATTGGCCATCGTAATCAAGCACAATTTTTAGATTGCTTAATTAAGTAATCTATTTAACAGGTTTGATGAATAGAATTTTGCGAGTATGGTAAAACATAGTAAAAAACAAAAAGAGTGTAACATACAGCAATTTATGGTGCATTTACAAGAAAATAGATTACTTAAATCACGCAAAGTTACGGCTTAATTTTTTAAGCACCTAAACAAATACAAATTATGATTATGGCATAAAAAGATACTCTGAATAAGTTAATTGTCCTGAAAAAACACACTTGTGAAATATGTCCATCAAAGGCAATAAAAAAGCATAATGACATAGAATGCCCTTTTGAGAGATTAAACAAGTTTAGATACTATGAGAATTGGTTACAAAGTCTATTGATTGCCTCGTCTTTAAACAGTTGTAGAAATCAGCACAGCAATCCGTTATAATCAGTAAAATACTAATTCTTATTACC
>MTER01000119.1:339-10151 GCA_002083985.1 Candidatus Altarchaeales archaeon A3 | reverse complement strand
AAAATTGTAAAATTTTGGTGGCAAGAAAAAAACAAATTTAAAGGTGTTTTTAGACATTTTTTAAATATCTTTCAAACTCAGGTATTAAGTTTTTTGAAAATTTGACATTCTCAACAGGTTGTAAGAGAATTGCCAAAAATAAACCTTTGCTATTGTAACAATATATAAAAAGGCAAATTTTTACAATTTTTAAAAGTGGAATTTATGTAGATATATTATTATGATATATGAGAAGGTCTAAAAATTTTAGTTTTCTTACAACCTGTCAAGATAAATATATCTGGTTTTTGTATCACGCGAGGACATAATGGGATGTATTTTTCTTTCCCTTTCTTATAATCCCTCCTTCTTTTAAAAGCTCATTCATTGCATTCCATGCCGTGCTCTTTGCGACATTAAACATCTTCATTACTTCTCCCGTTGTAATTTTTCCCTTCTTTTTGAGTTCTTCAATAATTTTTTCCTTTTCTTCACTCTTAATTTTCTTTATTATTTTTTCTGTTTTTGCCTCTGACTCTGTCCCGGTTTTTGTTTCTTTTGCTTTTTTTGGTATTCCTACTTTTCCTTTTCTTTCCTCTTTTGGAATTTCTTCTTTTAGAATTTCACCTGGTTGTCTTGCTTCTGCTTTTGCTTTTATCTCAACTTTTGCTTTTTTTGCTTTTTTTAGTCTTCCTCTTTTCTTTCCGATTTTCTTTTTTTCTTCTGCAATCTCTTTCTCAATTTTATTCGTGTATTCCTCCGCACCCATTAATTTTTCTTTTGGCGATTCAATTTTTTTTTCAGCACTCTCCTCAATCTTTTTATCTTCTGCGAACATCTCTTCTTTTTTTGATTTTCCTCTGATATTTGACTTTTTCTTGGATTTTGCTTTCTTTTGCACCTCAGCTTTCTTTGTTGTTTTCTCTTTTCTTTCCTGTTCTGTGAGTCCCTTAGTAAGTTTGTCCATAAATTCTTCTGCACTCATCCATTCTTCTCCTTCTTCTTTGAATTCTTCAGTTTTTTCTTCAATAGTTGCTATTTTTGTTTCCTCAACATTTTCACTCGCAAATTTAATTTTGCACATCTTAACAGCCGCTTCAACCGCTCTTTTGGCATAATCCACTCTTTCATGTGCCTCAAGACGGCTCATTCCCGGGCCTGAAATTCCCAATGCAACCGGCTTGTTAAATTCAAGTGATAAATCCATAACCTTCCTTGCCGCCTGTTGTGCGATAATATCATCATGCTCAGTCTGCCCTTCAATAACTGCTCCTAATGTTACGATACAATCAATGTTCTTTTTTGACAGCAAAATTTTAACCCCGAACGGAATGTCATAAGTTCCGGGCACTTTCATTGCTTCAACAACTTCGGCATTTAAAAATTTTGCGTGCTCTTTTGCAAGTTCAACCATTGCATAAGTCACATCGTAATTAAATTCTGCTGCTACTATCCCTATGTTTATCTTTTTATCCATTTTAAAATTTAAATATGTAAATTTAAATACTTATAAATTAAATTACTAACCTAAAATTTATTAACCTAAAATTACCAAAAATTATCTATAAATTAAATTACTAACCTAAAATTTATTAACTTAAAATTACCAAAAATTATCTATAAATTAAATTACTAACCTAAAATTTATTAACTTAAAATAAATTAATATAAACATTAAAATGCCATCAATGTATAAGCACATAGGATTACTTTACAAGGGATTGAGAAAAAAATTAAAGGACCCGAATTTCAGGGACTTAAAAACCGTTATTAAGGAAAGAGTAATGAAGTTCAGACACAATAAAGAAGCAATAACCCAGACAGAAAAGCCCATAAGATTAGATAAAGCAAGAATGTACGGATATAAGGCCAAACAGGGCTTTGTTTCCGCGGTATGCAGAGTAAGAAAAGGGGGAAGAAATGAAGGCAGACCGACAGGGGGAAGGAAACCGACAGGATACAAAAAACTCACACCTATAAAATCAATTCGGCGTATTGCAGAAGAAAGGACCCAAAGAAGATTTATGAATCTGGAAATTTTAAACTCTTATCCACTCTATGAAGACGGACAATACAAATATTTTGAAGTTATATTAATAGACAAGCATCATCCCGTAATAATGGCTGATAAAGATGTAAATTACTTATGCAAGCCGGAACATACGCACAGGGTCTTTAGAGGACTAACACCAGCAGGACATAAAGTAAGAAAGAACAGAACCGAATAAAACAAATTCGGGCATATTTTTTGTTTTTTTGCATATTTTGTTTCTTTTAAAATTTTTCTTTTTTTTTGCATGCAGATAAATTTCAAATAATTTTGTTCAGTCCTAATTAATTTTGAGGGGCTGTGGGGTAACCTGGCATCCTAATGGGCTCCAGAAATTTCAACTGGAGCGCTGAGCCGTTTGGCTATGACGAAAAGCAAGATATGATATAATCATACATTGGAGATACCCGCAGATGGGGGTTCAAATCCCTCCGGCCCCATATAAACTTTTTAGTAAAAATTTAATGATGCTTTATGATGAGAAACGGGCGGTCTGATCATTATGATGAGATGAACAACCACTGAAAGCATTTTATGATTTCAACGAAATTGAAACCTGTGAAGATTTACTTAAATTAGATGTGGTTTTTATTGTTCTAATAGTAATATATAATAGACATGTTGCGAAATAACTTTTATTAATTTTAACCTCACTTCGTTCGGATATTTTAAAATCTTTGCGATTTTAAAATCACCTTTAAAATTTTTAATTTGCAACAACTCTAATCAAAAATTTAAAATGTTAGGTATTGAAAATTATTCGGATATAGTAATTGCTTTAATTATAATAACCGGCTCGGCAATTTTTGCAAAGCTCGTTAGTTTCATTCTTGAAAAAATTGTTACAAAATGGGTAAAAAAAACAAATACAACGCTTGACGATGAAATTTTAAAAATAATAAAATTACCCGTATTTCTTACGATTCTCTTTATCGGAACATATATCGCATTAATGCAGTTAAACATACTTTTAGAACATCATCAGGAAATTCAAAAAATTTTTACTGCTGCCTTTATTTTAATTGCCACTATATCTGTCACAAGGATAATTAACGGAGTTATCAGATGGTATACTGTTGAGTTTGCTTTAAAAACAGAGACAAAATTTGATGAACAGTTTCTGCCCGTAGTGAGAAAGATAATAATTGGTTTTGTATATGCAATTGCGATAATGCTAATTTTGCGGGAAGTTTTTGATGTTGAGATCACTCCGCTTTTAGCAAGTTTGGGAATTGTCGGACTGGCAGTTGCTTTGGCCTTGCAGGACACTTTATCAAATTTCTTTGCAGGTGTTTATCTTATCGCTGACAGACCCATAAGGATAGGAGATTATATTGAACTTGAAAACGGGATGAAGGGATATATTGAAGATATCGGATGGAGAAGTGTCCGCATTAAAACATTACCAAACAACTACATCATAATTCCAAATTCAAAATTGGCACAAAGCATAATAACAAATTATTATGCTCCAGAACAGGAAATGTCAATTGTTGTTCCTTGCTGTGTCTCTTATGGTTCCGATCTGGAAAAGGTTGAAAAAATAACTATTGAAGTGGCAAAAGAAATACAACAAAATGTTCTTGGTGCAGTTAAAAATTTTGAACCGTTTATCAGATACAACAACTTCGGTGATTCAAATATAGATTTCAGTATGATTTTAAGGGTTGAGAAATTTGTTGATCAGTATCTTGTCCTGCACGAATTCATTAAAAAATTAATGACAAGATACGATAAAGAAGGCATAGAAATTTCATTTCCAGCTAGGAATATATACTTTAAAAATGAAAAACAATGAAAGAAGGAAAAAAAAGGCGAAGATTGGTTATTGTGGCAAATCGTTTGCCGATAACAATAAAAAAGAATGGGGAAAAATTTAAATTTCATCAAAGTCCCGGCGGTCTGATTTCCGGATTAAATACATATTTGGAGGGCAAACATGAAACATTTAGTGATTATATATGGGTTGGATGGCCTGGAATTACAGTTAGAGAGGAAGAAAAGGAAAATGTTAAAGAGAAACTTAAAAAATTTAAATGCTATTCTGTTTTTCTGCCTGAAAAAGGTATGGAAAATTTTTATAACGGATTTTGCAATAGCACATTATGGCCGTTATTCCACTACTTCCCTTCTTATGTCAGGTATAAAGAAGAATACTGGAATTTTTATAACGATGTTAATAAAATTTTTTGCGATGCGTTGATGGAAATTTTAAGGGAAGGTGACATCGTCTGGATACATGACTATCATTTGATGCTTCTCCCAAAGATTTTGAGAGATAAAATACAAAACATTTCTATTGGCTTTTTCCTTCATATCCCCTTTCCTTCTTATGAATTATTTCGCCTTCTTCCAAGAAAATGGCAAAAAAATATACTTGAAGGAATATTAGGAGCAGATCTCATAGGATTCCACACACACGGATATGTTCAGCATTTCTTAAGGTCAATTATTCGCGTTCTCGGCTATGATCATGAGATGGGAAAAATTTATGGCGACAGAGTTATTAAAGCGGATGTATTTCCGATGGGTATTGACTTTAACAAATTTAACAGATCTATTGACGACATGAATGTCCGGAAAAATTTTAGAAAAATTAAGACAATATTGAAAAATTTTAAGATAGTTTTCTCAATTGGCCGCCTGGACTATACGAAAGGCATAATAAATCATTTGCAGGGATATGAATTATTTTTGGAGAAAAATCAGCAATGGCATAATAAAGTTGTTCTTGTTCTGGTTTTAGTTCCTTCACGCGTTGGGGTTGAGCATTATCAGACGATGAAAAGACAGATTGATGAATATATCGGAAAGATAAACGGAAAATTTGGAAATATTAAATGGACTCCGATAAATTATCAGTTCACCTCACTTCCGTTTGAGATACTAACATCGTATTACGCAATTAGCGATGTTGCCTTAATAACTCCTTTGAGAGACGGGATGAATTTAATTGCAAAGGAATATATTGCCACAAGAAGTGACGAAAAGGGTGTTTTAATTTTGAGTGAGATGGCAGGAGCATCAAAAGAACTTGTGGAGGCAATTATTATAAATCCAAACTCCCTTGAAGAAATGGCAGACGCATTAAAGCAGTCATTAGAGATGCCAATGGAAGAGCAGATCAGACACAATAAAATTATGCGGGACAGATTGAGAAGGTACGATATAATTAAATGGGGCAATGATTTTATTTCAGAGTTGTTATCCATGAAGGAAGAACAGAAATGTCTTGAAATGAAATTGCTGAAGAATAGCGATGAAAGAATAATGATAAAAGATTACATTAATGCAAATAAACGAATTATATTTTTGGATTACGACGGAACTTTAGTTCCTTTTGCAAACCATCCTGAAAATGCGGCTCCGGGTAACGAAATTTTAGAAATTTTAGGAAAAATTTCAAGTGATAACAAAAATTATGTAATACTTACGAGTGGCAGAGACAGGAAAACGCTTCAGGAATGGTTTGGAAATTTTAACATAGGATTTGTAGCAGAACACGGTGCCTATATAAAAGAAAGGGACTGTGAATGGAAACTGATTAGAAAATTAGATACAAAATGGAAGTCAAAAATACTTTCCATATTTCAGGATTATGTAGACAGAGTCCCTTATTCTTTTATTGAAGAGAAGGATTTTTCAGTAGTGTGGCATTACAGAAAAAGCGATCCTGAAATGGCATCCCAGAAGGCAAAGGAACTTATGGATGGAATAATAAATTTCACTGCAAATCTGGATGTTCAGGTTTTACAGGGAAAGAAGGTAATTGAAGTCAGGAACGGAGGCGTAAATAAGGGCAGTGCGGCAATGCAATTTACGAATGAATATTATGATTTTGTATTGGCAATAGGTGATGACTGGACAGATGAGGACTTATTTAGAATTCTTCCGAAGGATGCGTACACTATCAGAGTTGGAGTGTTCCAGTCATATTCAAGGTTTAATCTGCATAATCATCTTGATGTTGTGAAATTACTTAAGAAATTATGCTCAAATAACAGCTATAGTGAATTTATTAACCCGTAACTATGCCCATTTTACGCAATATGTCCAGTTTCTTGTAATTTTACGATAGTGAGAACTAACATTCATGTAAAACTCTTATGAGCACATATTATGTAAATACATAATACCTATTATGGCCCTTTTTACTCGCTGCGTAGCGAAAATAGAATCATATTACATAAAACAGTTAAAGTCGGATTAACATTTAATGATCTTAATTCACTATGTGTGAATGCACATATATCATCAAAAGTTAGTGTATTCATTATAAATCAATAATAATACCATATACTTTCATAATCCTCATATCTCTCTTCCCTCCTGACCATATCATCAAGGAATTCAATTATCGGCTGGTCAACATAAATATATGGTTCAACCATCACTATATTCTTTTCCCAGGGATAGAACAGATAAACCCTTGCTCCGTTCTCCTTTATTCCTATTATTTCATTGTCTTGGTACGCCCGGAGATGGTTTTTCCCGAGTTTCGGTACATTGAAAACAAATTCGTCTGTCCTAAATGCACCCGGAAGCAATCTCGCTTCCTCTTTCCGCTCCTGCATTATCCGAGCAACAGGCAAAAGAAAATTTTTGGTTTCATATTTACCCTGCGGATAAAAAGTGTAGTATGGATCTATTCCTACCTTTTTCAGTTCCATTCTTAATTTAACCGACTCAAATCTTCTTGCGGTTTCTTTTGTATAAACCTGCTGGTTATATGCTGTAATCCCCTGCTTCATTATTTTCCTGATCGCTTCACCTGTTTCAGGTGTAATTTCATAAGGATGTTCAATATGTGTTGATATAGCAACATACTTCTTTCCTATTTTAACATAACTTCCAAGCATTTCAGCAAATTTTTTCGTTATTCTCTGAGGTAATGTAACAGGTATTCTTGAGCCAATTCTTATTCCAATAATATGCTCAATTTCAGAGAATCTTTTGATTATGTGCTCAATCGCATCGTCCTCCAGCATAAAAGGATCCCCGCCAGTTATTAAAACCTCCCTCATAGATTTGTGTTCGGAAAACCAGTCAATCGCTTTTTCAAGTTCATCCTTTGTGAGAAACACATCTTCTTCCTCCGGATTCATTATCTGCCAGTTTCTCTGACAATACATACATATCTGCGGACAGGTCTGAATGGGCTTGATTATGCTTATCATCACATACCTGCGAGTTATACCTTTTTGCGGAGTGGTGTCGCGTTCTTTCATAAAATCCTTCTTATATTCTCTGTCTTTTGTGTGCCTGAGCATGTTCTCAACATAATGAATGGTTGGTATGACCTGCGCCCTTATCTGGTGATCGTATTTTCTGTCTGCATTGTCAAAGTCCATCAAATGCAGATAATAAGGCGTTATGCAGAATGGAATTTTATTTTTTATCGCAATTTCCATCGCATTTGTTTCCTCGTTAGTTAAAGCCATGAGTTTTTTCAGATTTTCAATATCATCCATGCTTTTGAAAAGATGCCTGAGATGCCACCGGTAATCGTTCCAGTCATCGTCTCCGGCACCGAAGAAATTTAAAATTTTCTCTTTATTCTTTCTTCTTTTATTTATTGCCTCAAAATCAAGACCTGAAGGGTATTTGTTGAGAAATTTTTCTATGTTGCCATACATTACATCAAGGAAATTTGATCTGTCAACGCCGGGATTTTCTTCACTGAATTTGTATTCTTTCTCTTCCATAAAAAAGGATGGATAAATTTTGGGCTTGCCCTGCATCGCGAGAAATAAATGATAAATTTCTACATAAAAACCATCGCCTATGGATTCATCAAAATTCGCTGATTTCCTCATCAAATCAAGTGTGGAAAAGCCGAGCATTTTTTCATGCCTCTTTGACAGTAAATTTTTCATTACATCAAAACCGTGAATACACACCGACCTTAAAATCAAAGGCATGTCACTTTCCTTCATCGCAAGTTCGGCATCAATCGCCCGCGAAAGAAGATTTTTTCTGCATTTTTCTACATCCTCAGCAAGTAAAATTTGATAAATATTGTGGTTTTCTTCCCATATATTGCTTTTAATTTTTTCCACATAGTCATTCATTTCTTTCGTTTCCATTTTGTTATATTACTCGAAAAAACCATTTAGTTTTGAGTACATAAATATTAGGATTACTACAATAACATTTGTAGAATGATGAAAATGTCCCAAATTAAGCAAATTTCAAATTTTTGGGTCGCCAGAATATATTGATTTTAAAAATGCGATTTAAAAATCTTATGGATTTTTAAAGATTGAAACCTCGAAGGTTTCAGTATTTTCCAAAAAAATAGAATTTTTCAACCTCTTAACAAATCAGAAAACTAAATGAATTTTTAAAAATATTAAATGCATTTGTTTAAATTTTAAATTTTTGTACTTAAATTTTATTCATTTTACATATTTTCTTTATTATCTGGTTTGATGGATGTCTTAACACCTATAATCATTATCAAGATAGTTACTATAATTATAACAAAAACCAGATCCGAAAATATCTTCGCATTTGCAATTCCATAAAAAATTGGCAATTGTGCAAGAACTGCGGCGGCAAGCCCGCGGGGCGCCATTGTCAGTATAAAATTCTTTTCTTCTTTGGTAATATCAGTTTTCCTTAAACTGAGGTGAGTTGGAATAATTCTCGCAACAAGGAGTAAAACACCTAAAATAATTCCGACAATTAGTATTTCAACATTACTTATTGTAACCAGCATGCCAAGAAAAACAAAAAAGAAAGTTCTTATGAAAAAAGAAACCTCTCCGTGAAAGGCAATTGTTTCAGCGCTAATTTCTATTTTCTCTTTTGTCTTCATTATCTCTGCTATCACATACCCGTTTCCAAGAACAACACCAAAACATAACACGCTGATAGCACCGCTTCCGCCAACTGATTCAACAATTCCGTAAAGCAAGAGAATTATTGCAATATCTATCCTATGGGCAGATGGTATTTTTGTTGTAACTCTTGAAGCATAAAGCCACCCGATTCCGAAGGCAATTCCGATAACCGCTCCGATTGAAAAAGCAGATAAAATGTCGTGTGTGAAACCTTCAATTGCAATGCCTTGCCCGCCGCCCGATGTAGCAACGATTAATTCAATTACTGCTATTGCCGAAACAATACACAACACATCTGTTATTGCGGACTCTAATGACAAAAAAGTTACAATTTTTTCCCTTATTTTCATACCTCTGACAATAGGGATTATAATTGCAGAACTTGAACCTCCGACCATCGTTCCGAGAAGAATCCCATACAGCCACCCCCACTCATGAACTCCCAATGATTCACCAAATAACCCAAATATTATCACGGAAGCGATTGCGATGAAAATTATTGAAAAAATTAAATTTAAAACGGCGAGCGATGTTGCTCTTGAAAACTGACGAACTACTTTATAAAAATCCATATTAAGTCCGCCTTCAAAAAGTATTACTGCAAGTGCAACTGCACCGAAAATGGGAGCAACCGAAAGCAACATATCAGCACTAATATACCCACTATATCCGATTAATACGCCAAGAATCATTAACCATACTATCTCAGGAATCTGTGTTTTTTCAAAAATAAATCTTCCGATAAAACCTAAAAGGATAACTATTCCAAAAAGGATTAATGCAACAGATATTGTGTCCATTTTTAATAGGTATGTTGCAAATTAAGAATACCAACTTAACTTTGTTTCTTGTTTAAATTATATTTTTGATTATTTTTAAAGAAATCAGAAATTTTGAATCAGGAAATCTGAGAAATTTCTAAAAAATATCCCCATTTT
>MTER01000119.1:0-279 GCA_002083985.1 Candidatus Altarchaeales archaeon A3 | reverse complement strand
ATAACCCGCATGCAATTGCCATAACTTTATCTTTTAAGTCAACAGTTTTATTTCGAAAGACATCTGTAACCATCTTGAATCTTTTAACTCCAGCGATTGCATTTTCTACTATTACCCGGACACTACTTATTGCTTTATTTATGAGCTTATCCATAGCATTTAACTCACAACCCTTTGGTTTTTTTATGGGTATTATTACATTTAAAAATGGGTAATCTTTTTCTATGCCGAAATACCCTAAATCAACCCAAATTCTTGGGCTATTAAGAGGTGACAATA
>MTER01000118.1 GCA_002083985.1 Candidatus Altarchaeales archaeon A3 | reverse complement strand
AGTGTGCACTTGTACAAAATTTAGCAAAATCCCTTAACATAGAGCTACTTTATCTTCCCCCATACTCTCCCAATTTAAATCTTATCGAGCGACTATGGAAATTTGTTAAAAAGAAGTGTCTTTATTCAAAATATTATCCGGAGTTTGGCAGTTTCAAAAAAGCTATTACGAACTGCCTTGAACAAACAGATACTACTTACAAAGAAGAGCTTGACTCTTTGCTAACATTACGATTTCAGAAATTTAAAAAAGCTCAATCAGTGAGGTTGTGAAGTATATATAGGACTTACGCAGTTCACTTAGTAAAAAAACTTAAAAACCAAAAATCTGTATTGATTAGGACTTACGCAAAACAGATACGAATTCTTATCTTTTTAAGTCTCCTTTTACAAGGTGAATTGCGTAAGTCATGTTGATTTTGCGTAAGTCCTAATCTTTTTAGTAACTTCTCAATAACTTGTGGAAAAATGATAAAATATATAATTTGTTTTGCATTTTTTGTATTTGTTTTTTATAAAAAGAGAGGTTACAAAATTTATTTACTCCAACTTATTGAGAAGTTACTCTTTTTATCTTTTTACACTTATAACTCTCTGTCTTACACAATGTCTTGAAGTGTTCAAGCCAATGGGGATATATCGGGCGGCTTTCAATGAAATTAATAAATTTTGTCAGCTGGCTAATGCTTTCAGGGCTTAAATTGTGTTCTAATTTACAGGCATCCCGTTCTGCAACATCATCAGGTACAAAAACGATTTTCAAAAGTTTTTTCAGCGTCTCGTGCCTATGCTTAACTACTTTTGCGAATTCTTCACCTTTAGGTGTCATCGTGACGCCACCATATTTTTCATATAAAATAAGTATCTTCTCAAAATTTCGGGGCAAAATACCAAAATTTAGTATTTTTCACTGAAAAATAGAGTAGCATAATTCAATTTACTCTGTTTTACATGACTATCGGCTATCAACCGAAATATTACCATTTAAATACTTGTATTTCTAAAAGAGGTAATAATTAATTCGGTTAGTTTTTTAATTTAGCCGATAGTCATGTTTTATTGAGAGTATACGAAAATAAGGCCATTATCCTGTAGCTTTTTAAGCATTGCACTCACACTCGGCGGAGTTACATTTAATTCTTTCGCTATATCTTTGGTCCTTGTATAACCTTTGTTTGTGATTATGTTATATATCGCCTCAAGGTAATCCTCAACGCTCTGTGAATACATTTTCAACATAAATTTTATTTGCCTGTCCCCTGCCAAGAACAACCCTTGATTCAAGAACCTTTAAAATTATAGGACCAGAAAATTGGTTGCTTATTACCTCAATGACTGCATTTTCAACAAACCCGAGATCATGCAATCTCCTCTGTAATCCACAATCCGCATCTATTCTTTTGATTTTTATCCTCTCGCCTTCCGATGCCATAGAAAGAGGCATATCCTCCCCTCTTATGCTTGACCTGCCTACCATGTTATTTTGTTATTTTACTATAATTTTAGATGCCTCTTCTTTTCTTAAACTCAGATTATACCCTCTGACTTTAATTTCAATAGGATCACCAAGCGGTGCGACCCTCTCAATTTCAATAGTTGTGCCTTTAACGACACCCATATCCAGAAGGCGTCTTTTGACATCTCCAGCACCTTTTAATTTAACTATCTCTGCTTTATCTCCAACTTTGAGTTCGTTCAGTGTTTTTTCCATTTTGCCATTAATTTATTAAATTTTAGATTCATTTAAACTTTTTTTTACAATAAACCATGAAATTAAAATTAAAATTATTGCTATAATTCCGCCAAATATCACACTTGCTGCTGAAAACGGCTCCGGCTCTTTCTTTTTTATTTTATATTCAAATAACTCGTGGTTGGTTTTAGTTAAAAGATTATCTCTGAATTCCTCCCATTTTGTTTTAAATTCCTTCTTTTCATCATCACTTGCGGTTTTTGTAATTTTCACCCTCTTTTGTAGTTCAAAAAAGCCGTCCGGAATTACATCCTCCTTCAGAGTTATATCAAATTCTTCATTGGTTGATTTTCTCACAATCTTTGTTCTAAAACAATCAACTCCACCTTCACAATCCATGATTTCAAGGTTCTCCGTATTATTTAAAATGTATGCGAATGTATCATATCTTCCTTTCAGGGAAGCGCCCTCTGTTGTAGGTGCTGTTGCGTTTTTAAAATGTGAAACAATTTTAATGTCATCTCTTTCCGGAATGTCAGTACCCCATAATTGTTTTATACCAATTTGTGTCTGTCTGAATGCAGATGCCACTCCGGGACATAAATCTCCATGATTATTTTTGCAGTCATCAATTGTTATTTCAATTTCATTGCCATTGTCAATTAAGATAATTGGTTTTAATTCAAACTCCGGTGGTTCCGATGCTCCTTCCATATGTGCGTTTATTGGCATAAGTAATGCAGATAATAGCAATACCCCTGATAGTATGATTAAAGCGGTTTTTATTCCAATTATCCCCTTTTCTCCTTTGACAGAACCTTGATTTATTGAACACATAGTGCAATTACTGCAAGTCCCTTCGCATTTTGGTATTTTTTCTTTCATCTTAAAATTTTAAATTTCATCATTTTTAAAATTTTTATCCCAATCCAATCAACAATCCCCCCTGATATACAATCAACGCCACAATATAAGCAACCGCTGTCGTATAAACAACAGTAAATATCGCCCATTTCCATCCAATCTCTCTTTTTATTGTCGCAACCGCAACCATACAGGGAACATAAAGCAATACAAAAACAAGGAATGCGTAAGCACTTAAAGGCGTGAATGTAGATTGTAATGCTTCGCTCAAACCCTCCCCACCCTCTGGCGATTCAACATCACCAATTCCATATAAAACACCCATCGCCCCGACAACAACTTCCTTTGCAATAAAACCAAAGAATAATGAAACCGAACTCTGCCAGTCCCCCGCTCCAATCGGTGTAAAGACAGGTGCAATCGTCTTTCCAATACCGCCGATATAACTATCTTCAGAGCCGTATTCAACTCCTGCAGGCAGTGCTGCCAAAAACCAGATTAATACAACTGTTGTAAATATCACGGTTCCTGCTTTTTTGATGAACACCCAGCCGCGCTCCCATGTATGTATCGCCACTCCCGTAAGCGTTGGCATCCTGTACGGCGGAAGTTCCATAACAAATGGTGATGATAAACCTTTGAAAAGCGTATTCTTGAAAATCAAACCCATGATAATCGCAACCGCTATTCCGAGCAGATAAAGCGAATAAATTACAAGCGTTTCCGTATTTAGTGAAAAGCCAAAAATCATGGTGGTTCCTGTAAAGAACGCTGCTGTGAAAAGTATGTAAACCGGAAGCCTGGCGCCGCAGGACATAAACGGGTTAATTAATATTGTTAAAATTCTATCCCTCTTGTTTTCAAGAACCCTTGTTGCCATAATTGCAGGAACATTACACCCAAATCCAATAAGCATCGGTATAAAACTTTTACCATGAAGCCCGATTTTGTGCATCACCCTGTCCATCACAAACGCCGCTCTTGCTAAATATCCTGAATCTTCAAGTATTGCGATAATTATAAACAGCATGAATATGAACGGAACAAATACCAGTACGGAGCCAACGCCCGCGACAACACCGTCAAGCGCTAAAGACAGCAACCAATCAGGAGCATTTACGGATGTCAAAATTCCCTCTAATGTACCGCCGATAACATCTGCGATAAACCAGTCAACTACATCTGCTAAAGGTGCAGCAATTTCAAATGTCAGATTAAATGCAATGAACATAAGCAGAAGGAATATTGGAATTCCAAGTGCCCTGTTTGTTGTAATCCTGTCAAAATGATCTGATATCGTATCTGCGCCCTTAATTACCCCCCTGCTTTCAAGTGACGCATATACAAGAAAAATTAAAACTACAAACGGGATGTAGATGGCGATCGCACCAATTCCTGCAACGATTGTATCTGCAAGTATCATCATTAACCATTCAGGAGCCCCAGCGGATTCAAGAAACCCCGAGAATGATTCCTTAATCCAGTCGCCTGCGAAAAGAAACATAATACCAAGAATTGTTCCTATTGCAAGGGTTGCACCATAAACCGGTTTTGAAATTGTCTTTTTCGCCTGAGCAGTAAACGATTCCTTTTTCTCTTTTTTCTCAACGGCCTCGGCAACGATTCCGTGGATAAACCCGTAGCGTGCATCTGCAATCACGGCGTCAACATCCTCCCCAAATATGCTCGCCATGTGTTTTCTGATTTTCTCTGCTTCTTTTAAAACAACCCCTTTGACATCTAAATTTTTAATTAAATCTAAAATTTCTTTATCGTCCTCAATCAATTTTAATGCGATCCATCGGGAATTATATTTCTCAGGAAGTTCAAGATGCGAATCAATTACTTTTGTAAATTCTTTAATATGCCCCTCAACATCTTTCCCGTAGGTGATTATTTCAGCTTTAACCTCCTTTTCTTTTTTCTGCGTTTCTATAATTGCATCCTTTAATTCTTCTATCCCGATACCCTCTCTTGCAGTTATTTTGATGATTGGTACCTTAAGATAGTCAGAAATTTGTTTAATATTTATTTTCAATCCCTGGTTTTCTGCTAAATCTGCCATATTAAAAGCAAGGATTAAATTTGCTTTCATTTCTATTATCTGCACCGCCAAATATAGGTTTCTTTCAAGATTTGTTGAATCAATTACATCAATTACAACATCGGGCTTTTCATCAACGACATAATCTCTTGCTATTAATTCTTCAATAGAATAAGCAGTTAACGAGTAAGTTCCTGGCAGGTCAACAACTTCTATATCATAGCCGTTATGTTTGAAGTTTCCTTCCTTCTTTTCCACAGTTTTTCCGGGCCAGTTTCCGACATGCTGTCTTGCTCCAGTTAATGCATTAAATATCGTGGTTTTCCCGCAGTTTGGGTTTCCTATTAATCCTACTGTTATCTTTTCATTTTTAATCATTTTGGTATTGTATATATGACTTACGCAGTCCAACTTTCTTTTAACATTTTTAACATAATTAATTAAGATTAGAGTTGTTGCAAATTAAAAATTTTAAAGGTGATTTTAAAATCGCAAAGATTTTAAAATATCCGAACGAAGTGAGGTTAAAATTAAT
>MTER01000117.1:581-6433 GCA_002083985.1 Candidatus Altarchaeales archaeon A3 | reverse complement strand
ACTCAACAATCTTCTCAATTATTTTATCAACATCTTCTGATTTTGCAATAATTTCAATTTTTGTCTTCGGCAAAAAGTCAATTTTATATTCTACCCCTCTCCATCGCTGTGTTATTCCTCCCTGCTGCCCTCGTCCTTTAACCTCGCTTATAGTCATTCCTTTAATTCCAATTTCATCAAGTGCTTTTTTTACATTATCCAAACTTTCGGTTCTTATTATCGCATCTATTTTTTTAATCATTTTTATAATAAATTCAATAAATAGGATTTAAAATTTAATAACAAATTTTGTTTAAAATTTAAAATTATTTCATAGCGTGCTCAGGATATATTTCAATCCCGAACTGTGAGTCAAGCCCTTTTCTTTCAACTTCTGCTTTTTCCCGGATTCCTATTGTAAATTTTAATATTCCAAATACCAGCAATGCCAAAATTCCGGCGATTGCAATAATTATAAAAATTCCTATAAATTGAGATAATATATTTACACCTCCCGCACCTCCGAAAATTTTAAGTCCAAATATTCCTGCCGCAAGAGTCCCCCATATTCCAGAGACAGCATGAACGGGAGTTACTGCACAAACATCATCTATCTTTAATTTAGAATCAATAAATTTATAAACAACGGGCAACAAAATTCCCGCAATAAGTCCTATAATCAAACCTCCGACAGGATGCACAACATCCGCTCCCGCACATATTGCGACAAGTCCTGCTGCTGCTCCATTAGCAATAAACAAAGGGTCTCCTTTACTCATAATTGCAGCCCCTATAATACCTCCTGCCATCGCAAGTGTTGTGGCAACTGCAACAGAAAGCCCGATTTTCCAGTCATTAAACGAACTGATACTTCCTATATTGAATCCAAACCACCCTATTGCCAAAATCCATGCTCCGAGAACTGCAAAAGGAACATTATGCCCCGCAATCGGAACGCTTGTCCCGTTTCTGTATTTTCCGATTCTCGCTCCTATTATGTATGCTGCTGTAAATCCGATAATTCCGCCGAATGTGTGTACAACCGCAGAGCCGGCAAAATCATGAAAGCCAATATTTGCTAAAAAACCTCCACCCCATGCCAAATGTTCAACTATCGGATAACCAAATCCGCCGATAATCATTGCTGCGATCATATAGGGAACAATTTTAACTCTTTCTGCTAATGCTCCGCTCATTATTGTAACTGCTGCAACTGCAAACATCAGCATCTTCATAAAATGTGCATAATCTTCTTCGGGAGCAATTCCAATATGTGGAAGAGCATAAGCAATTGAATATCCGATAAAATAATACATTAGAATAACTGCTGCCAAATCAAGAAATTTCATAGTTAATTGCGTTCCGGCATTTTTTACTCTGATCTGCCCTATTTCAAGCATTGCAAATCCCGCCTTCATAAAAAATATAAGCACAGCAGCCCATATAAAGAAAAAGGCAGTTAAACCGTCCATTAAGTTAATCATTTCTTCCATTTTGGTATTTTTTATTTTATTTTTATTTTAAAATTTACATTATAAACTTATAATCCCCTACTAAATATTTGGGGTTTAAAATTTGAACAAAAAGTCGCATTTAAATTTCATACCTAAAAAGAAACAGAACTAAAAATTTATTTTATATTTTTACAGGAATTTAAAAGACGATGAAAAGAAAATTTTATTCTAAAAACTAAAACAATTATAAAATAACTCGTAATTTTTGTCAAAAACGCAAAAATTTACCTTGAAAAAGTTAAAATTTTTTCAAAATTTTATACTTTATGGATGGACACTAATTAGTATCCATCCATAAACTCGTAATTTTTGTCAAAAACGCAAAAATTTACCTTGAAAAAGTTAAAATTTTTTCAAAATTTTATATTTTATGGATGGACACTAATTAATAACCAAATTTAATTTAATATAGAACATATAATTAAAATATAAATTTCAAAGTGGGACGAATAAAACAAACATATTTAAAAAGGGCAGCGATGGAAATTTATCGCACACACAAGGAAGAATTGGCAGACAATTTTGAAGCAAATAAGGAAAAAGTTAATGAATATACTGACATTGAAAGCAAGCCAATAAGGAACAAAATTGCTGGTTATTTGACAAAGTATACGAAACGTATGAGGAGAAAATAAAATTAAATACTTGCTTTCGGGCTACATTCACTTATAATCGCCATCGTTCATGTATTTCGAACAAGTTTGAAATAAGTTCGTTTCACGCCCATATTTCAAAAATTTCATTTTTGAAATAACCTCACTTCATTCGGATATTTCAAAAGCAAGTTCTGAAATAATCTCGCTACTCTCCGGATATTTCAAAGGCAAACTTTGAAATAACCTCACTTCATTCGTATATTTTAAATAAAAGTAACTATTTGGCCATCTCGAAAATTATAGGTAAATTTTTTTGATTTTTTGAAATTTTCACAGGTAATTTAAAAATTCAATAGATTTTTAAAGATTAAAAACCTGCGGTTTTTAGTAATTTTTATACCCTCTGAACAGTTACAAATAAAATTTAAAATAAGTTTGCTTCGCCCTCATATTTTAAAACAAGTTTTAAAATAATCTCGCTGTTGCCCGGATATTTCAAAACCAATTTTGAAATACACTCACTTTGTTCATGCATTTCAAACAAGTTTGAAATATGAAAATTTTTTGCCATTAAGAGGAAGTCCGACAATTAGCAAAAATCAAGATTTGCTATTATAATGGTATGCTGATGCACATAAATTTTTGCAAAATTAAAGGTAAAAATTGAGTAAGTATTTTGTTGTAATACATTGGCCGTTAAAAATTTGAATTATCAGACAGTATGTTAAATAGTTTTAGATATTTTAATTTTCTTTTTTACCTTTTTTATTTATATTTATGAATTTGAAAAATTTATTTTATGGACCCGTGGCCCAGATTGGATAAGGCGACGGCCTCCTAAGTCGTAGATCGCGGGTTCAAATCCCGCCGGGTTCGCCTTATTTATTTCTTCCTTATTTTACTTACAAACGCTGTCTCAGTATCATTATGCCAAGGATATACTCTGATTCCATATTCATTCTTTTCACAATTAACTTTCAGATCAATTTTCTCAACTTCGGCATCACTTTCATTATCTATCAAAAATTTAACAACATCCTCGTTTTCTTCCGGTGGTGTTGTGCAGGTAGAATATACAAGTATGCCTCCTTTCTTTAAGTGGCTGAAGGCATCCAAAATCATCTTCTTCTGGACTTTTGAAATAGCGAGCGAAAATTTATATTCCCATGTTTTTAAAATTTCTTTGTTCTTTCTTGAAGTTCCCAATGATGAACACGGGGCATCCAAAAGCACACGGTCAAATTTAAACAATTCAGGAAATTTACACGCATCATAATTTGTCACAATACAATTCGTTATTCCCAGACGGTAAATATTGGCAATTAATGCCTGCGCCCTCTTTAAATTTAACTCGTTAGCAACAATTGTGCCTGAAAAATTTTTAACCGCAATTTGGGTTGTCTTTGAGCCGGGAGCAGCACATAAATCCAATACAACATTTCCATTAACAACATCTAATGCCTCTGCAGCGATCATTGCTGATGACTCCTGAGAATAGCATAAACCGACAGCATGTTCAATTTTCAGACCTATTTTTTGTTCGTCAATGAAATACGCATTATCACTCCACAGAATTTTATCATGATCATAAGTAAATTTCCTGAAAAACTCATCTGAAGAAATTTTTAATGTGTTGATTCTTATTGACTTTCTTAATGGAATATCTACATATTCTAAAAATTTTTTAGTCCATTCCTCGCCAAAGGCATCATGATTTTTATAATGTTCCGAAAAGTCAGGATTTGCTATTTTCAATGTTTTTGTATTGGTTTTATCTGTTTTTGTTGTATCTGTTTTTTCAGTATCTGTTTTTCGCATTTTTCTTATTTTTAAATTTGATCTTTAAATTTTAGTTTATTATTCGGCATTCATAATTTTTATGGATTAAAATACAAACGAATAAATTAACTATAAATCAATATAAATGTGATTAAAATGGGAAATTTAAATAAATATGTTAATAACTTTATTACAAATAAGTATGTATTGGAATTTGTAAATAAATCTGCTGAACTTTGCAATCCGGATAAAATTTACTTTTGTGACGGTTCGGAAGAAGAAAAAAAATTTCTTACTAATGAGGCAATTAAAAGCAAAGAATTAATTGAATTAAATCAGGAAAAATTTCCGGGATGCGTATTGCATAGGACTGCTATGAATGATGTTGCAAGAACCGAGCATTTGACTTATATCTGCACGACAAAAAAAGAGGATGCAGGCCCCACAAATAACTGGATGTCTCCCAAAGATGCTTATGGAGAATTGGAGGAGTATTTCAGGGACTCAATGAAAGGAAGAACGATGTATGTTATTCCCTTTATGATGGGTGTTCCTGGCTCAAAAATGAACAAAATCGGAGTGGAAATTACAGATAGTATCTATGTTGTTTTAAATATGAGAATAATGACACATATCGGAAAAATTACAGCAGATGAGATTAGAGATGATGACTTTACTAAATGCCTTCACTCAAAAGGCGATATTAATTTAGAAAAACGAAGAATCTGCCATTTTCCCGAGGATAATACTATATGGAGCATAAATTCCGGTTACGGCGGGAATGTTTTATTAGGCAAAAAATGTCTTGCTCTTCGTATCGCGAGTTATCTTAGTAGAAAAGAAGGGTGGTTAGCGGAACATATGCTTTTAATGGAGATTCAAACGCCCGACAGAAAAATTTTTTATGTTGCAGGAGCATTTCCGAGTGCGTGCGGAAAGACAAATCTTAGTATGCTAATTCCTCCCGAATCCCTTTCCGGCTACAAAGTAAGAGTAATCGGAGATGATATTGCGTGGATGTATATTGGCGATGATGGACGACTCTGGGCAATTAATCCAGAAGCAGGATTTTTCGGAGTTGTTCCGGGAACAAACATGAAAACAAATAAGAATGGGATGTTAACAATTAAGAAGAATACTATATTCACAAATGTTCTTTTAAAAGAAGATAATACTGTCTGGTGGGAAGGATTGGAAAACCCGCCTGATAGGGGAACTGACTGGAAAGGAGAGGTATGGACAAAAGAATCAAAAGAACCCGGAACGCATCCGAACAGCAGATTTACCGCACAAACATCACAGTGTCCCGTAATATCTCCTGAATTTTCAAATCCAAAAGGAGTGCCGGTTTCAGCAGTCCTTTTTGGCGGAAGAAGAGAAAATGTTGTTCCTCTTGTTTACGAATCATTTAACTGGCAGCACGGAGTTTTTATGGGTGCAACATTGAGATCAGAGACGACCGCAGCAGCAATGAGTGTTGGAAAGGTTGTAAGAAATGACCCTATGGCAATGATTCCGTTCTGTGGATATAATATGGGAGATTATTTTGCACACTGGTTGGACATGGGAAAACGGATGAAATTTCCACCGAAAATATTTTTTGTTAACTGGTTTAGGAAAAACAATGAAGGAAAATTTTTATGGCCAGGATTTGGTGAAAATTTAAGAGTTATTGAATGGATTATAAAGCAATGTGATTCCGATAACAAAGATAAAGAAAAAGAAGCAGTTGAAACACCTGTTGGATATGTTCCGGCAGCAGATGCAATAAATACCAAAGGGATAGAAATAAGTAAAGAATATCTAAAAGAATTGTTCGACATTGATAAAAAGGGATGGCTTGAAGAGGCAGATGAAGTAGAGAAATTTTTCAGTAAATTTGACAGGATGCCAAAGGAATTAACAAAGGAATTAAACGATTTGCGGGAAAGATTAAGAAACAAACCTACAAAATAAAAAGTATAATTGGGGTATTAAAATATCA
>MTER01000117.1:0-515 GCA_002083985.1 Candidatus Altarchaeales archaeon A3 | reverse complement strand
TTTTTGAAAATTTTTTTGAGTTCATACACAAATTACCGCATTTTATCGGATAAACTGACAAAAAATATGAGTTTATAGATGGACACTAATTATGAGGGGTTATGGAAAATGGAATTGCATTGTAGTTTTATAGGCGTTATCGAAAAATTTTGATGCTAACCCACTAAAATAAGATAATTTTAAAATCCTAAAGATTTTAAAATATCCGAGCATTAGCGAGGTTATTATATATTTGTTAATATTTTTATAGATATACTTGTTATAAATTAATTTGACTCATATTTTTAATAATGTCGCGAAGCTGCTATTTCAAAATTGTGTAAATTTTTAAATCTCCGAACAAAGTGAGGTGATTTAAAAATTTCAGAAATTTTTAAATCTCCGAACAAAGTGAGGTGATAAAATTCAAAAATTTTTCACTGTTATTTCAAAATGCCGAAGCATTTCAAATTTATTTGAAATATCCGAATGAAATGAGGTTATTTGTAAATGAGAGCGAAGCGATTTCAAAAATG
>MTER01000116.1:1388-6703 GCA_002083985.1 Candidatus Altarchaeales archaeon A3 | reverse complement strand
TTTCCTTTGCTTGTTGAAGGCAGCCGTTTGCTTATCTGAAATCCGTCGCCAAAAAATTTTAATTTTCCTCCGACAACAACAGGAATTGTTTCAGGTGTCTGATTTATGGCATTATAGCATGCCGCTGTAGGAGATGTAAGAACACATTGTCCCACTCTGTTAATTAAAAGATGCTCCATATTTACAGCAACATCTTTTTTTGGAGAGGTTATGCAGAAAATAACTCTTGCTCCGGGTCGCCTGTCGGGACTCTCCTCTGGTTTTAAAATTTTATCATTTCCGCCTTCACAGCCGCATGCAATTACTGATGTCGCAAATCCGGTTATAGTCGTTGCTGTTGTTAAAGCCCACTTTTCATTTATTGCAGTAATTATAAATTTTGATGCCCACATTCCAAAGCCCTCTGCAAAGGTATCAACTATTTCAACATTGTTTATGTACATTTTAAATTTTAACTAAATTTAATGAAAAATTTTAAAAATTTTAAGTTTATTATTATTATTTATTTCTTACATTCATTCTTTATAACATTCTATAACTTCTCTTTTCGGAACATAAACATCTTCAACCGCATAATTTTCAAACGAAACAGAATAAAATTTTTCAAATGTCTCCTTTATCTCGTCATTTGCTTCTCCCTTAACTTTAACATAATATGTCCTTCCAAAGTGATTTTCAATAATTTCTCCGTCTTTAACAACAATTTTTCCATCCTTTATTACATACTTTGCCGAAGAGAACGAATTTGCAATATTATTTTCATCAAATTTATAAATTGCTATATCCGCATCTGCCCCTGCTCCCAAATGTCCTTTATTCTTTAAGCCCATAATTTTGGCAGTGGCAGCTCTTGTAATTGTTACTATTTCCTGTAAAGTATATTCTCTGTCAATATTTGCCAAAGTTGTTCTTTCTTTTGCCTTTGCATGCACTTTATTCAGCATTTCATCCCTTTTCTTTTTGCTCATTAAATATTCAACAACATTCGGATAATAATAAAACGGACCTGCATTAGGATGATCTGTTGTCAGGCAAACCTTAAACGGATCTTTAATCAGCAGGAAAATTTCCAGTCCGATTGCCCACTGAATCGCATTTACAGCATTATTTTCTTTAAATATGTAGGGAACAATTCCCGCCCCTGTTTCCATTTCAGCATCAACATTTACCCATTTGTTTTGATGTGAAAGTTTATAAACAGTATGTTGCCATGGTCCATCTGCTGTCATTGTTGTTGCATTTCCAAAAATAACCTGACCAACATCAACGGTTGTATTATCGCTGGAATTAATTTTGTTTGAAATTTCACTCGCCGCAGATGCAAAATTTGCCCAGCCGTCGCCGGCATAAGAATTGAACTGAATATGTGTTATGTGAATTGGTTCGCCTTTGAGCGCATCAATGGTCTCCAAAGTTGTTTTGAAATTTCCTGGAGAACCGAGATTATTGCAATGAACATGAATTGCATGAGGTAAATTTAATTCCCTTCTGACTTTTGCCAGATTTTGTAAAATTTCTCTTGGAGTTACTCCGTAATTTATTACAGTATCATCTAAGCCATTCACATTCTTTCCCCATTTCCAGTTCTCAACCCCTCCCGGATTTACTATTTTTATTGCATATCCCTTTGTTGCATTAAGCAAAAAGCCAACATAATTCTTTAATCCGTCAAAATTTCCCTTCTTTATATTATCAAGCACAAAATGATTGCTGCCCATCAGAATGTAAGCGGTTTTATCAATGAGCGGAATATCATTAAATTCTTCGTGAGTATGTCGTGTTGCTATCGGAGGACTTGCTGCTTCGGCAACAAAGGTATAACCAAGTTTGGCATACCTGTATCCCGTAACAAATGTTGTAGGGATTGTGTAGCCAGTTCCGCTTCGCGTGATTTTTGTTTTGTGGACAACATCCTTACGATGGTCATCAGGACACATAACTCTTGCTTTTGTTACTTTTGGTCCTGCAATATGAGAATGTATGTCAACACCGCCGGGCATTACGAGCATTCCTTTTGCATCAATAATAATATCATCATTATTGTTTCTTTCCTTCACTGGTTCTTCAACTATCTTTCCATCTTTAACATAAATATCGGTTATTTCTCCGTCAATCTTATTTGTAGGGTCATAGACCTTTCCGTTTTTTATTATCATCATTTTAATAAAATTTAGTAAATTTTTAAAAATTTTAAATTTTTAGTACTCTTTCATTTTTTCTTTTAGTCGTTCAATTATTCGTTCCAAAATTTCCCTGTCCGGAGGAAATTCCGAATTTACTACCTTTTTTAGCCGTAACGGAATTCCATCCATTCTGTAAGCAGTTCCTTCCGCTTCTATGCCCGCTGTTGCAGCAGGAATAACAACATCTGAAATCAGTGCCGTAAGAGAAAATTTCGGGTCAATTGTTATTACAGGAATGCCTGCAAGATGCCTTGCCGCTTCATTGGGAAGATGGGCGACAGGGTCTGTTGCTATAATCAATGCAGCATCACACTCCTTTCTTGCTAACATCTGCGTTGCAGAAAATTCTCCCGGATTATATCTCGGATATTCTAATGCAAAATTTATTGAGAACGGATAGCCGGATTGCCACCCCCATACATGTACGGCACCGCTTACATTATAATGCCCGAGCATGGGAATGATGGAAAATTTTGTAAAATCGTTCAAATCCTTAATAAGCGAGATAGCAGCATCAGTGTTTAATTCCTTTCCAAACGACTGTGTCATTCCCATCCCATAAAACACAACACCGTATTTTGCACCCTTAGCTTTAATTATTAAATTTTCAATATCTTCCTTCTTTACTCCAGTAATTTCTTCAACATTGTCAGGAATTTCCTGACCTTTAATTGCCGCCCTTATTATTGAAATTAATTCGTAATCCTTTCCATGAGAAATTTTTATAAATTTATCTGATTTTTTTGCAGTCTGTGTTTCTCTCACATCTATCGTCACAATATACCTTTTGCTTCTGTCGCTCCACATTCCCACTGCTGTTCCGGAATATCTGTTAAAGTGTCTCGGATGTGCTTCAATCGGGTTGCAGCCCCAGAATATAACAAGGTCGGCCCTGTTTTTTACTTCTCCCAATGTTGCAGTTGTTTGTCCGATGCTCTGCAATGCCATCATACTGGGACCGTGACATACGGAAGGTAACTGGTCAATTGTTGCCCCTATTAATTCAGCAAGTTCCAGTGCCTTACTTTGTGCCTCACATTCGGTTGTTGATAATCCGAATATTAAAGGATAGCGTGAGTTTTTTAAAATTTCAGCAGCTTTTTCTATTGCTTCGTCCATTGAAACATTAACTAAATTTTCATCCTTTTTTATCATCGGGCTTTTTACTGCGTTCACATGATGTTTCATAAATTTTGTAATACAGATTCCGCAGCCATTCTTAACGCCTTTTATTTCGTTATCTTCAACATTTACAATTATATCGTCGCACAGAGATCCGCAAAACGGACACGGAATATTTTTTATTTCCATTTTATTTTAATTTTTGTAAAATTTCTTTGACATTTAAAATTTTTTCGTCTGTTTTTGAAATTTCTACATTAAGTCCTTTAAAATCCGGCATACCTGTGCCATCCGTATTTCCTCCCACAAGCATATTTGCCCATGGTCCCATTGGAATAAACAAATCTCCTTCGTCAATCACACCTTTGCTGCATTTAACAACGACCTCCCCATAAGATGTTTTTGCTTTTATCATGTCCCCTTCTTTTATACCAAATTTTGCTATGTCATTTTCATTGAGAAATCCAATTGCACAGGCATCCTGGTAACTTTGGGAAATTTTGCTCTCTTCCATTGCCATGCCCTGTTTTAGAGTTCTTGCAGTTATAAGTTTCATCCTGCTCTTTTAATAAATTTTGTTTTTTTTCTTTTGATTTTGTAATTTGATTATTAATTACAGAATTTGATTATTAATTATTAATTTTAATGAGACCGTACTTCGTTTTAAAACTCTGTTGGTGAAATGGTATTTTTATCAAAAAATTGTATCTCCTCAAAATTTTATAGTAAAATATAAAAATTTAGTATTTTTCACCCATAAAATAGAACAAGATAATTTAATTATCCAGTAACTTCTCAATAACTCGTGAGAAGATAACCTCGCTGTTGCTCGGATATTTTCAAAATCTATATGATTTTGAAAATATATAATTGTTTTGCATTTTTTGTATTTGTTTTTTATAAAATGAGCAATTACAAAATTTATTTACCCCAACTTATTGAGATATTACATTATCCAATTTTATTGAGAAGATACAAAAAAATTTAGTAACTATTCAGCCACTCAAAAAATTATAGGTAAATTTTTAATTTTTACGCTCACTTCGTTCGTGTATTTCAAAAATTTCATTTTTGAAATTGTATTTTTTTTTTTTTTGAAATTTTAACAGGTAATTTAAAAATCCAATAGATTTTTAAAGATTAAAAACCTGCAGTTTTTAGTAATTTTTGCATTCTCTAAATAGCTACAAAATTTAAATATCAAAAACAAATTAGTTTCCATTGTTTTTTGAGAGGATACAATCGAATCTTAAACAAATAATCCAAAAATCAAAAATACTAAAAAGCAAACCCCAACAATTCCATTCACATTAAAAAATGCCTTTTGTATTGCTGCTTCCGAAACATCCGAATGACAAATTTTATGCTCGTAAAGTAAAAGTAATGATATTATTGCTATACCTAAACCAAACATAAATGCCGATGAAAATAAAGAAAGGAATAGCACATAAAACATTATTAAAGTTCCTATGCTGATAAGATGAAATATCAAACTTATTCTTAAAGCATTCTTCACACCGAATTTTACCGGAACCGAATATAAATTTTGCTTTCTGTCAAATTTTACATCCTGAATTGCATAAATTATATCAAAGCCGGCGACCCAGAACATAACAAAAAAGCAAAGGATTAAAGGATAGATTAAATTTTCAAAATTTCCCGTAATTGCCACATATCCTCCTCCTACACCAATTCCCAAAGTTAATCCCAGAAACAAATGTGAAAAGTAAGTATGTCTTTTAAGATAAGGATAAATTATAAACATGAGCAACGGAATCGGAGCAAGAATAAAGCAAATAAAATTTAAAAAATAAGCAGAAACAAAGAATAATAAGCCAGAAATAATTGCAAATGTCCATGCTTCCTCTGTCTTTATTATTCCCGAAGGAATGTGCCTGTCCGCTGTTCTTAAATTTAATGCATCAATTTTTGCGTCAATAATACGATTCAGTGCCATTGCCGTGCTTCTTGCCGAGACCGCAGCAATCGTAATCAAGAAAAATTTTAATG
>MTER01000116.1:0-1361 GCA_002083985.1 Candidatus Altarchaeales archaeon A3 | reverse complement strand
TGAGCATTCCTGCATAAATAAAAGGCAATGCAAAAATGCTGTGTTCAAATCGGACAAAATTTAGGAAGTCTTTTGTTGTTGTCATTTAAAAGTTCTTTAAAATTAGTAAATACAGATATAATTACTAAACAGACAGAAAATTTTAATAATGGACCCTCTTAAAATTGACTCAACCGAGTGGAAAAATTTAGAGAATGTTTTGGAAGGAATGATACCTCGCTATGATGACATAAATTCAAGAATGACTTTTGGAAGAGACAAGATATGGAGAAAAATTTTAATAAATGAGAGTTGCAATAACCCTGTTGCTGTTGAAATTGGTTCGGGACCAGGAACATTGGCAATGACGCTGAAGTCAGGAAAAATTTTTTGCGTTGACCCGAGTGAAGAAATGCATAAAATTGCAAAGGAAAGGATTAAGCAGGCAAAAATTTGTCCGGAAAAATTTGAATTTATAACCGCTCCCGCTGAAAAAATTCCGATAGAGGATAATGTTGCTGATTTTGTGTGCTGTTCATTTGCATTCAGGGATTTTTATGATAAAAAGATGGCTTTGCAGGAAATTTACAGAATATTAAAGAACAATGGAAAATTTATGATTTTGGATATTGCAAGGCACAATAATCTTTACGGAACTCTTATTTATCATTACATAAAACACATTGCCCCGCTCATCGCAAACTCTGATGCCCCGAAGATGCTGGCAAAGACATATAATGCATTCGGAACTCCGGAATATTATGCAGAGGTTATGAGACAAATGGGATTTAAAAATGTCCAAGTCAGGTTTTTAAATTTAAGAACGATATTCATATTGAGTGCGGAAAAAATTTAAAAGGGATTTGAAAATTTAAATTTATTTTAATGTGTGCATAATTGTTGAACATAATTAAACATATTAGACATGTTGCGAAATAACTTTTTCACCTTTTAGTTTTAACCTCACTTCGTTCGGATATTTTAAAATCTTTGCGATTTTAAAATCACCTTTAAAATTTTTAATTTGCAACAACTCTATTTAATAAAAATTTAAATTATTAACATAATTTATAAATAAAATTTTATAAATAAAATGGTAAAAGTAGAGATAAACCACAATAGGTGCGGAGGAGCAGGAGAATGTGTTGATATTTGTCTGAATGGTGTATGGGTAATGGAAAAAGTAAAAGTTAAGACATTAGGGATGTTTAACAGCGAAAGGAAAATGCCGGTTCCAAAATATCAGGAAAAATGTACGGGATGTATGAAATGTTATGATATCTGCCCTACAAAATGTATTAAAATAACAAAATAAAAATAACCAAATAATAAAATAGCAAACTAAAAACATAAAAAATGGCAAATATAACTAAAAAAGAAGT
>MTER01000115.1 GCA_002083985.1 Candidatus Altarchaeales archaeon A3 | reverse complement strand
CATTCGGAAACCATTTTGCAGCAACTACTATGGGACATCCATAAGCTATTCCAACACCTATATCACCAATCACCCCCTATAAAATTGTCAGTATTTCTATATTTGGGGCAAAACTTGCTAAAATCCATCCCATTGCGACCAGAAAACCTCAGAGCATAGTTGTTTTTTTGGGACCCCACTTCTGCATCAGATTACCTGCAAGAGGCATTGCAAGGGCAAAACACCTAAGAAACACCATGAACGGCAAACCACTCTGTGTTGCATCTATTGCTCCAATACATATATTTATTATCAATCCAACCGCTACCAACATCCACCCTATTCCATATATTTTTATTTTCATCCATTTTAAAATTTTAAATTTTATTTTTGATTTATTTATATTTTATTTTTAGATTAAATTAGAGGGTCATTACCGACCATCTTTTAAAAATTTTTAAAAAACAAAAATTTAAGATGTTTCTCCCTGAACAAGTTTTTGTATTTTTTCAACGACTTCCGGATTCATTAGTGTTGTTACATCACCCACATCAGTTCTGCCATTTGATATAACCGCAAGAATTCTTCGCATAATTTTTCCGCTTCCTGTCTTTGGCATGTCCGGAACAACATATATATTCTTTGGTCTCGCGATTGGTCCAATTATGTCTGCAACTGCCTGTTTGACTTTATTCTTTAATTCTTCGCTGGATTCAAATCCGGGTTTTAGAGATACATACAAATCAGGAACATGTCCCCTGAGTTCATCCCCTTTTGGTACAACAGCTGCCTCTGCTATTTCCTCACAGGTTATTGCTGCAGATTCAATTTCTTTTGTCCCCAATCTATGCCCTGCAACATTAATAACATCATCTATTCTGCCCAAAATTCTAAAGTATTCATCCTTTGCCTGCGTTGCACTATCTCCTGCCAGATATGGCCAGTCCTGCCAGTCCTTGCTGTCTTTATTTTTGCAGTACTTTTCATAATATCCAGTTACCATTCTTCCGGGATTTCCCCATATTGTAAGCATTCTTCCGGGCCATGGATTTTTTATACAAATATTTCCTGCCTTCCCACATCCTGCCGGAAGTTCTTTCCCATTTTCATCATATATTATTGGATAAATTCCAGGCGCACCCGGACCTGCACTTCCAGGCTTCATTGGTTTAATAGCAGGAACTGTGCCACATAAAAATCCTCCGTTTTCTGTTTGCCACCATGTATCAACTATTACTGCTTCCTTCTTTCCAACCACATCATAATACCATCGCCACACATCAGGTTCTATTGGTTCTCCAACAGTTGTCATATGCTTAAAGTGACAATTGTATGCTGAAGGATCAGACCCTATTTTTCTTAACATACGAATAGTTGTTGGTGCCGTATGGAATATATTTACTCCTAATCGCTCGGCTATTCTCCATGACCTGTTTGCATCGGGATATGTAGGTACTCCTTCATATATTACACTTGTTGCGGCGATTGCTAATGGACCATATACAATATACGAATGTCCAGTAATCCATCCAATATCCGCCATACACCAATATACATCTTCGGGATGAATGTCCTGAATATATTTTGATGTTCCCGCAACATACGCCAGGTAACCACCGGTACTATGCAAGCATCCCTTTGGCTTTCCTGTTGAACCACTTGTATACATCATAAAAAGTCCTGCTTCTGCTGGCATTGAAACCGGCTTTACAATTTTTCCTTTATGATTTTTAAGTAAGTCATCAACTAGAAAGTCCCTTTCCTCTACAAGTTTTGTTGGCGAACTATATTTACCAGAATATCTGCTCCATACAAGTACTTTATCTACTTTCTGTCCCAATTGCTTTGCCGTTTCAACTGCTATGTTCGCATTGACTTTGTGGTCCATTAATTTTCCCCCTCTGTAATATCCGTCTATTGTTACTAAAATATTACTTCCCGAGTCAGCAATTCTTTCTCCGCATGCTTTTCCGCTGAAACCTCCGAAAACCTCTGAGTGTATTATTCCAAGTCGCGCGCAGGCAAGCATTGATATTGGTAATTCGGGAATCATCGGCATGTGAAATGTTATCCTGTCTCCTGCTTTTAGTCCTAGTTCCTGAAGAAGTGATGCAAATTCATTGACTTTTACATATAACTCCTGATAAGTTATAACTCTGTCATGTTCTCCTTCTAATTCCGGAACCCATATTATTGCGGCTTTATTTTTATACTTTGCTAAATTTCTATCAACACAATTATAGCAAACATTCAGTTTTCCACCGACAAACCATTTAAAGAAAGGCGGATTGCTAGTATCAAGCGTTGTTTTCCAATATCTGTCCCATGTTAACAAATCAGCATATTCTTTAAAACACTCCGGAAAATTTTCCTCTTTAAATCTTTCATATATTGCATTATCCGGTGCATTCGCCTGCCTCATAAATTTCTCCGAAGGATAAAAATATCCCTCTTCCTGCCAATGCACTCCTATTTCTACCTCACTCAATGTCGTTTTCTCCTCATTTCCTGTTTTTTTAATTTCGTCGGCCATCTTTGTTTTTTAAATTTTTTATTTTTTTAATTGATTATAAAGATTATAATAAATTTAAACAGAAACAGAAATCACTAATAGACCTACCTTCAATAATTAAAATAATTTACAAAATTTTTAATGTATTTGAAGATATTAAATAGGAAATAAAATAAATAATCAATAATAAATTTAATAATAAATCACATTTTTAATTCTTTAAAATTAAATTTAATTAACCTGATAAAATGGATATATCACAAAATTTAAAGGTAAAGGATGTTATGACAAAAGGAGTAATAGCGATGCCGTTAAATACGATTGTAAAGGATATTGCAAAAATTCTTGTAGAGTCGCATGTGCAGAGCATCTGTGTAACGGATGAATTCGGAGAGATTGCTGGAATTATCTCTGAAATGGATATTTTAAAGACATTTAATAAAGACACCAGTAAACTAACTGCCGAAGATATTATGACTGATAAGGTTGCAACGATTTCAGGAGAAAGTTATGTCAGCAATGCTGTTGATATTATGGTAAAAGAAAGAATTCACCGCCTATTTATTACTCTTGAAAGCAAAGATACGGGCTTAACACTTCCCAAAAGACCAGTTGGAAGTGATATAGTTAAGATTATGGCGAAGGATTAATTTCTTTTTTATCTTCTTTTTTTCTTAAATTTTTATTCCTTAAAAATGAAAATTTCCAGGATAATAAATAAAGAAAGGACCGCATTTGTGTTGATGGACATACAGGAAAAATTTGTACCTGTGATTAAGAACATAGATACAGTAATATCAAATGCAAACATACTTATCAATGCGGCAAAAAATTAAATATTCCCTCATTATACAGAGCAATATCCAAAAGGTCTTGGAAGGACAGCAAAAGAGATAAATTTTCCCGATAATATATAGATTATTGAAAAAATAAGTTTCAGTTGTTTCGGAAACGAGAAATTTGTCCAAAGAATTGAGGGATTAAAAAAATCCAGTATTATTACATTGGTCCTTTTTGGCATTGAATAGTATATGTGTGTTTTGCAAACCGCACTATATGCATTAAAAAATAATTATGAAGTTCATATAGTTGAGGATACTATTTCATCAAGAACAAATGAAAATAAATTTATAACAATTGAGAGAATGAGACAAACAGGTGTCTTTATTGCTTCAACGGAAATAATATTATTTCAATTATTAGAAAGGGCAGGAACGGAAAAATTTAAATTGATAAGCAGATTGATAAAGTGAATTATTTATTCTGATTTTGCATCCACTCATATACCTTTTTCATTCCTGTTTCTATGTCATCAGGCTTAAAATTTATCTCGTTCTGTAATCGTTTTATGTCAAGATAAATTCTCTTAACTTCTCCGGCTCTTTCTTTTTCATAAACCGCACCTATCTTTTTACCGAAAATTTTTTCCATAACGATGACAAGGTCATTTACAGATGTTTCTTTTCCGGTCCCGACATTATATTCCTGATATTTCTTTAATTTATCAACAGCTGCAATATTTGCCTTTACAACATCATCTACACCAACATAATCTCTGGTTTGATTTCCGTCGCCAAAAATTATAGGGATATTGTTTTGTGAAACCCTTCCGAAAAATATTGCTATAACTCCTGCCTCGCCTAATGGATCCTGCCTTTTCCCGTAAACATTACCGTATCTCATTGCAGTATATTTTAACCCATAAATTTTGCTGAAGGTGTGCAAATAACATTCAACGGCAAATTTTGATGCGCCATAAGGAGATATTGGCTTAATATTTGTATTTTCGTCAGCGGGAAGGTTTGACGGTTCTCCATAAATAGCCCCTCCGGACGAAGAATAAATTATCTTTTTAACATTGCTGTTTATTGCCTGCTGTATTAAATTTATTGAACCCTTTATATTTATATCCATATCATAAACCGGATTTTCAACCGACTTCCTGACATCAATTTGTGCTGCCAGATGAAATATGATTTCAACATCCTTTAAAATTTTATTATCAAAGTCCCTCAAATCACCTTTATAAAATTTAAATTTGTTATTTTTCACTGCATTGCTTAAATTTTCCATTCTCCCGGTTGTCAGATTATCCAAAACCCTTACTTCATATCCCTGCTTCAGCAATTCATCAACAAGATTGCTTCCTATAAAACCTGCACCACCCGTAACAAGTATCATTTTAAAATTTTTTATCGTAATTTAAAATTTATGATTTCTGCAAATGTTCTAAGTATTCTGACACGGACATATCCATATCTTTCAATATTTTGCTCATCATCTCTCTTGGAAGTTCTTTACCCCGATATGGGTATGGTTGTTGTTCTGCCGTCAGGATGCGCCCAGAAACTGGGGCTTCCTTTCTGGCGTTTTTGACTGAACCCGGCAATTGTTGCAATCTTGCACATTTTCTGCCCAGTTATCATTGGCAGTTTCATTTTTACTTTACTTCAACTTCAAGCTAAAACTTCAACTTCTTGCGTGCATACGAATGTTTTTATAGGCATCTCTTGTTTTTCTGATTCTAAAACTTCTACACACAATTCAATTGCTTCTTTCATATTTTTTATTAGTTCATCCATGGTTTCTCCATAAGAATGACATCCTGGAAGAGTTGGCACACTTCCAATATAGACGCCGTCCTCGTCTTTTTCAATAACTATAACATATTTTCTTTTTTGCATTTTCTTTGTTATTTATCGAATTTATTTATATAATTAATTTTAAAACAATTTTAATTCTTAAATAAATTTTAAGCAATAACTGAATCAAAGATGAATGCAATAATTAATAAAGAGATTAACAAAGAGGAAAAAATAAAAAAGATTAAAAACGGCACTGTAATAGACCATATTGAAGGGGGAAAGGTGTTTTCGGTTTTAAAAATTTTAAACATTGACGAAAATTATAAAGGTATTGTTTCCGTGGTAATAAACGCGGAAAGCAAAAAGTACGGAAAGAAAGATGTCGTAAAAGTTGAAGGAAGAATATTGACAAAAGATGAAACAAATAAAATTGCTTTATTATCTGCCAGAGCGACAGTAAATGTTATCGCCGATTCAAATGTTACTGAAAAATACAAGGTTGAAATTCCGGAGGAAATAAATAACCTGCTTAAATGCCCGAATTTGGAATGTATAACAAACTCGGCATTAGAAAATATTGAAACAAAGATGTTCAGGTTCTCAAAGAAGCCATTAAAATTCAGATGTCATTACTGCGAGAGGGTGTTTTCGGAGCTTGAATTTAAATAATTTAAAATTTAAACAGAATGAATTAGACAGAAATTTTCCCTTCTTTCAGTATTTTTTCAATAATTTTTTCCGACTTTGAACCATACTGCATCGCCTTCTTTTTTCTTTTAACGATAAATTCTGGAACGCCTACATTCACACCTAACTTTCTTAATATAAATTTTCTGATAAATTTCTTCCCCTCAACAATATCAATTGTTTCGGCAAATTCATCAGGGCATTCATCGTTTTTTACTTCATAAATTTTAAATTCCATCGGAATATTCATTGCACAGTCCAGAAAATTTTTCTCCAAATAAGGAAATTTCAAACAAATTTTGTTAAATGCACACATTGCCGCATCCCTGTATAGATTCTCTTTATAAGCGTTTTCTATATCTCTTTTCATTGCATCTTCTCTTTCGTCATCGCACATTCTCAAATATCTCGCATAACCGCCAAAAATTTCATCAGCACCCTGTCCGGAAAGCATAACCTTTATACAGTCTTCATTTGCCTTTTTTGAAGCAAAGTAAAGAGGAACTGCCGTTGATAAATTTAATCGGGTTATTTCAATCTTATTGTCATTTAAAATTTTTACTATGTTTTTAATTTCATTTTCAACATCGTTCTCTGTAATAACTACTATTTTTGTATTTATCAGGTCTAACTTTTCAAATTTTCGGGCAAAAACAATGTCTTCGCATCCGTCTGTTCCAACTGTATAGGCAGTTATATTACAAAATTTCTTTGCCAAAAAAGCAATAACTGTTGAATCAATCCCTGCAGAAAATACAACTCCTGTTTCCTTTTCACTGCCAATTGCCTGCTCAACAGAATAAGACAATAAATTTTTTAAATTTAAAAGTATTGTGTCGTAATCAATATTTTCCATTGTCTTTATGTTTAATATCAAATTTATTAATAAATTTATAATCAGGTAAAATGTTTAAGAAAGTAGTTGTGGGAGGAACATTCAACAGAATTCATAAAGGGCATGATGACCTGCTTAAAACCACATTCAATATCGGAGAATATGTGTACATTGGCTTAACTTCTGACAAATTTGCAAATTTATTCAGGGCGGAAAAGGTTTTAGAATATAAAAAACGAAAAGAGAACATTGAAAAGAAAATTTCTGCTTTAAATTTACAAAACAATTATGAAATTTTAAAAATTGATGATATGTACGGAATTGCCACGCTTAAAGAAGACCTGAATGCTATTGTCGTAAGCGAGGAAACACTTCCGAGGGCACAGGAGATAAATGCAATAAGATTTAAAAAAGGGTTAAAACGACTAATAATGGTTGTTGTGCCGCTTGCATTAAAAAATAACAAGCCGGTTTCAGCAAGCATGATGTAAAATTTCTCCTTTAAAATTTAGTAATTGTTTAAATAGTATTATCAAAAATTAACCTCGTTGATACTCGGATATTTTAAAAATCTGCTGATTTTTAAAATCACCGTAGAGGAATTTTTAAATCTATAAGATTTAAAAAATCTCCAAGCAACAACGAGGTGATTTAAAAATTTCACAAATTTTTAAATCTCCGAACGAAGTGAG
>MTER01000114.1 GCA_002083985.1 Candidatus Altarchaeales archaeon A3 | reverse complement strand
TGGTAAATTTTTCAAGTTGGACATCTTTTCCAAATATTGCTTTTTTTTCCTTTGATTTTTCGGCTTTTTGTTTAAAATTTTCCATTTTTAAATTTTATTTTAAATTTTATGTGATTTTTATGTTTTTAATATTTTTGAGGTAATAATTCCACAATGTGCGGTTAAATTTTTATTATGAGATAAATTTATTTATGTACTTCATTTTACCGCACAGCCCGGACAGATTAAACGCATTTTACAATTTTCACATGACTTCTTTCTGCTGATTGCTCCGCTGTAAAAAGAAATTAAAAGCAAAAATATCATTACTGTGATTTTAGGAATTGTAAATTCCTGAATAATTGAAATAATTATTAAAACAATTGGAACCAAAGTTAATAATCCATAAGTGAGAGGGGCAAGTTTTATACCTATACTTGTGCTAAATTTTTCAATATCGCCTTTTTTGAAAAACAAAGCAGAAAGTTTTCCCCATCCAATAGAGCATCGTTTTCCATAATAATAACAATTTGTGCAGACCAGTTTTCGCAGAACAACAAATACCATCATTATGGCAAAGGCGAAGTAAACTAATGCGATTAACGGATGAAAAAAATAACATGCAATAGTTCCTAAGGCAATCCATAAAATCATCATAAAATTTCCAACAATAATTCCTGATTTTGGATATTCTTCTAATCCAGGTTCATAGAGTTTTATCTCTGTTTTCATAGTATTTTTCATTTTAAAATTTAATTGATATTTTTTTATGATTTTTATCTTTTCATTCTTATCAAATTTTAACTTTTTGAGGTAGTGAGATTTAAAGTAGAAAAACTATTTTTCATAAATTCTCTCTTATTTTCTCTCTCTCATAATCAATTAAATCAGGATCTTCCATTAATTTTTTATTTTTTATCATATCTAAAACTTGATCTTCACTTAAATCTTCTGGAATCTTATTTTTTATCTTGTTTATGGCAGATTTAGGTATCCCATATTCTACAAGGATTGATAAATTTTTCCTTACAAACTCATTTTCAATTTGACTAGCATAAAGAGTATAATTTCCGGGTGTGAGTTTATTTTTTTCACAAACATATTTTTGTAATTCGTTCATTACATTGAGCCATTTTGGAATTTTGTATTGAAACCAATGCCCTAAAATTTGAAAAGCGTCCCTTACTGCTTCATCAAAAAGCTCATTGTCATTCATATTTTTATATTTTTTATATTTTTTATCTTCTTTCTCTCTTTCATTTTTATAAAACTTAAAATTACTGTTTACTAAAAAAATAATATTTTGATTGTCTTGCAATCCATAAGTAAAGGTATTTTGTACTAATTTATCTTTCGTCATTGGTAATGTTGTTTCCCCAGATTTTAATAAATGATCCCATGCTAAAGATAAAACGTATTCTAATTGATCATAACTCGGATAAGCACTCCAACAAATTAACTTAACTTTCTCCCGAATATCCTTGTTTAATATTTCTAAAATGTTTTTCTGCCCTTTTACTGAAATACCATTCTTTTTAAATAACTCTCTTTCTTCTTCAGGAATTTTCATCAATTCATTGTATTGGTTACTTTTTTTATTTTTAACATCCTTCTTTTCTAATTGTATTAAAATTTCATCAGAAACGGGATTTTGTTCAAAAAAAGGTATATCAACGATTATATTTTCCTTTTCAGGAGGTTTGTTGAAATTAAATATTTTTCCGACATAATGCACCATAAATCTTCCAGATCTGCCTTTGATATTACAATAATCAAAAAAATCTATTGGTTTTCTGTTACCTTTCGTGTTATCAAAAAATATAATATTTTTCGTGCTGGTATTCACTCCTTCAATTATTGTAGTGGTGCAAAATAAATATTTCAACTCATTGTCATTAAAATATTTTATAATTGAAGAAGTCATATGTTTTTGTAATGCTGCGTCGTGAACTCCTATTCCATATTTAAGACAATCTATAATCCCCCACCTCTCATCAACATTCTTTTTAATCCATTCAATAATACTTAATTCTTCACTTTCTGGCAATATCTCTTTATTTTTTAAAAATTCTTGAAATTTTTTTGACAATGCCCTTACTCTTGCAGGAGATGAACAATAAATAATTGTTTGTTCATTTTGCAATTTTAAAAGCAAGTTAAACAACCTATTTTCTTTATCCTCTTTATTTTTTTTTGATCCACAAGATTTTTCGTTATGTTCTAAGTAACTATCTATTACTTGGTTATCAACTAGTGAATAATCTGTTTTATAAAACTCCGCATTATATTTTTCTTTAAATCCTTCAGAAATACCGTCAATATTTGGGCCAAGCAGGTAAAAACCACTTTTATATTTGTTTAGCAATAAATTTAAAGCATTATTTAAAACATCGAATCTTTCATCATCTCTTTTTGCACTCAATTTATAAAACTCATCTATGACCAAAAAATCTATTTTTGGTAAATTAGAGTATTCCATTACTCTTTCAGCCGTAAGTAAAAATAAATTTCGCTTTTCTTCTGAAGGTTCTTGAGATGTTCTAACAATAATTTTATAGTCAGATTTATATTTTTTTAATTTATTTCTTGTTTCATCTAAAAGGGCGAGTGTTGGCTGAATTACTACGATGTTTTTATATTTTTTACTAGCGACTATTTCTTCAATCAAGAGACTTTTCCCAAAACTTGTTGGAGCACTAACAATTAGGTTTTTCTTACTATTTAAAATATCATTAAGAATCTTTTGTTCTTCATGAAAATATTTATTCTCTAAATTATCTGATTTATGAAATTCCTTTCTAATCTCTCCCGCAGTATTCTTAAAAACCAACTTATTCCTATCTTTTTCTAAATACGGGTAAAAACCAGCAGATTCAATTAAGTCGGTCCAAATTTCATAAGTTGATTTATCTAGTTTATCCCAGTTATCTAAAATATTTATAATAATTTTTCTTGCTTCATATTCCCTTTCTGGATTTCTTAAAAATTTTGAGCAAATTTGAGCATACTCAAAACTTTTATCTTTATCTATAGAATTACCTCTAATTTCCTCAATTATTTCATTCACATTCGTCATCTTCTCCTGATTGTAAATTATATAATTTTTTATGCATTCTTTTTACCAATTCATTTTTACCTTTAACCGGAAAAAGTAATAAGATAATATTTAAATGAGTTTTAAGAGGGTGATTATTATGTTCATCAAAGTATTTTTTTAATCCTCTTACTTCTTTTTCATAATCATCAATAAATTCTGGAAGCGCCTCATCATCATATTTTGTAAAATTATCGCTTGTATATGTGCAAACTAACGGAATAGTAACGGATTTTAATAAATCCTCTAACTTTGTATTTTTATCCATCAAGTCAAGCCAATAATTTTTTTCTTGATAATTATATGGTTTTATCTTCTTTGATACTATAGCAAATTCTTTCTGCAAATAATTTTGTTTGAAATGGTTTTTAATATCTTCTATTAAAGCAGCAATTCCTTTTTTTCCATCCGTGTATAATTTTGATTCTCCAAGCCAAAGTGTTTTTGTTTTTAGTTGTATATGAACTGCATCAAAACCATGTACTGTTGAGCCATACGTATCTTTAAAATAAATTTTGGATAATAATGGAATTGTATTGTGAAAATCCCTTAACAATAAGTGTAATATTAATTCTCCAAATTCTCCTCTTTTAAGATATTTTTTCTCTTCATCATCATCTGCTATTTCTCCATCCTTTTCATATATCTCTTTTGCTTCTTTAAATTCTTTTATTTTGTAAATAGATCTAGCAGCTTCTTTTACTTTTTCAACCATCTTGTTATTATCAGTAGAAGTCCCTTCATGATGACCAAAAGCAAATTCAGGAATTACATTTTGTAGAACATCAATTAGATTCTTCCATCTATAAACTTTTTGATCCTTGTCATTAAGGTCAAAACCAACAAAATAGGTTTTTAAATCTGCCTCGGATATATGTTCCTTTATTACTTTTTCTGAACCAAATGGGGAAGTCATGAGGAAGATGATAAAATATATAATTTATTTTGCATTTTTTGTGCTTGTTTTTTATAAAATGAACGGTTACGAAATTTATTTACCCTAACTTATTGAGAAGATACTAAAATTCTAAATGTAACTTATTATTACTTTCCATATTCGCCACAAATTCAAGTAAATTATTTTCTGTTTGGACTCCTTTTATTCTCTTTTTA
>MTER01000113.1:3236-7430 GCA_002083985.1 Candidatus Altarchaeales archaeon A3 | reverse complement strand
AGATTTTTCAGCAAATTTAAGAAAACGAACGGCATCAGAACCGAGACAAATTTTAAACATTTTATTTCGGTATCTCTTTCTCAAAGTCCTCTAAAAGTATCGTCTTTCCTTTATTATGTTCTTCCAAACTTTTTTCAAGGTTTATTTCCTCATCCGGGGCCAAAATTATATCTGCATCAACCATATGTATTTTGATATATTTCAGGTCATTTTTTATTGCCATCAGCAGATTTGTAATCTCGTCCGTAATAATCACATGAGTCATTTTATTTAACCAATTATTAATTATATTTCTTTTTAAAAATGAAATTAAAATATATCTTAAGAGGGTGTCCAACAATTAGCAAAAATCGAGATTTGCTATCATAATGGTATGCTAATACCACAAAATTTTTGCAAAATTAAATGTAAAAATTGAGCGAGTTAATATATTAATGCAAGTTGATTACATTTCTGCCAATAAAAATCAAATGCAAAAATAAACACATAACCACAATTGACTAATATGTTGAATTTTTGGATATCCCGAAATATTTAAAGTGCAGCAAATGCAGAGATAATGAAGGAATAGAAATTTTACGGGGAAAGGAAATTTTAATCATAAAGGTTGTTTTTGAGTAGTTTAAATTTTTTGTTTTTGTTTATGCTCATTCATACTTTTAAGAATCCAGTCAGTCAGTTCATCAACCCCATCCCCGTTTTTAAAACTTGTCTTGAACACTTTAATATTTGGATTTATCCTTTTTGCATCATCTGCCATTTTTTCAACATTCGCATTAACTGCATCTGCTATGTCCGTCTTATTTATGATGCACAAATCAGCAGTAAGAAATATCATCGGATGCTTTTCAACTGTATCATCTCCTTCGCTTGAACTTACGACAACTATTCTTTTATGCTCGCCCAGGTCAAAGTCAGTAGGACAGATTAAATTTCCGACATTCTCAATCAAAAGCAAATCCGTCTTATTTAAATCCATATCTTCAATTGCATGACTGATTAAATGCGAATCCAAATGGCACTCTGTTCCGGTATTTATTCCCTTTGCTTCAATTCCTGTATTCTTTATCCTGTCCGCATCAAGTTTGCTTACAATGTCTCCGACAAGTGCTTTAATTTTAAATTTATCTTTCAATTTCTTTGATAGTGTTTCAACCATTATCGTTTTTCCGGATCCGGTTGCACCCATAATATTTATTACAAAGACATTGTTTTTATCAAAAATTTTCCTATTTCTTTCTGCAATCGTTTTATTTATTTCCATTATGTTTTTGTGTGCGTCTATTGTGTGCATTTTTATAAATTTTAATTTAACTCATTTAAATTTAATTCATTATCTAAAATTTTTAAAATTTCCAATATCCTTTCGGCAACCTTTTCGCTTGCTTTTGAAACCTCTTCTGATAATCGAATTTCCGCTTTAATTGTTTTCGGCTCGCAACCAATTATAATTATCTGTTCGGGCAGAAATTTCATTTTCTTTGCAAATACAAGCATATCTTTAAGATCTGAATCATGGAAACCGAAAGAAAATTTAAACGGGTCAAAATCATCACTAACTTCATCGCTTTTAATTAGGAATTCATAAATTCCCTCCGGACTTTTGTTCTGATGAATCGTATCAATAAAAATTGCAAATTTATAACCCTCAAGGTAATTTGCCATCGTAAAATTTACCGTTCCAAATTCGACAATTTCAATGCCTAATCCATCAGGCAAATTACCTTTAAACCTGTCAAGTTTGTCTTCTAAAATTTCAATAACATAATGGGCAAATCCATCATCATACATCAGCAAATTTCCAATTCCACAAATTAAAATTTTATTTAATTTTTCAGATTGTGCAGGTGGTTCCAATCTCTTCTGTTTTTCTTAAAATGCCTTTTCCGTCATATACATGAATTGCACATCCCAGACACGGATCAAAACTTCTTATTGCCCTGACAACATCAATTCCGTCATAAGTTCCTTTTTCAGTCAGAGGAGTTCCGATTATTGCCTGTTCATAAGGTCCTGGATTTCCGTCATTGTCTCTCGGAGATGCGTTCCATGTTGTGGGCGAAATTATCTGATATTTTTGAATCTTTCCGTCCTTCATTATACACCAGTGGGCGACAATTCCTCTCATTCCCTCGTTTATTCCGACACCAATTCCATCTTTTGGTTTTTCATACTTTGTCCATACTTTTGAGGCACCGCTTTTAATTGCACCTAATGTAGCAAGTACCTGATTATATGTGACATAAGATGTATGCGCATAAAAATATGCCCTTGCCCTGATTCTTTCAAGTGCATTTATTTTTGAAGGGATACTCCATTCAACATCCATTGCACCAGGTACTTTGGCATCAATCCTGTTTGTTCTAGGCAGAGTAAATTTAAGCGATTTTCCTGTAGATTCCGGAACTTTTTTTGAAACAGCAGTTATATACATTCTTGCTATAGGTCCGACTTCAACAACATAAATTTTCCCGTCCTTGTTTTGCCACCTCGGACATTTAAGCCATGTATATTTGTCATCCCATTTCTTTGCTTCCTGTGGCTTTGGATTTGTCTGCTCATTCCACGGATGATTTTTGTCTAATTCATTTCCCAGCGGATCTTTTTCCACATCTTTTCCATCCCAGTCCTCATAATAGGAATGATTAACATATTCTCTGATCCCTAAATTTATTTTAATTAAATCATTTGTTGTAATTTTTCCATCTGCAAAGACACCCGGAGTTACCGCTCTTTTTTCACCCCATTTTGTCATATCAGCATATTTAGCATTATAATCATCTAGACTTTCATAACAACCCGCACTTAAAAATATTGCCTCTCTTTTTCCTGTTTCACCGTAAAATTTATCCATAAAATTGAGCAAATCGTCAAATATTAAGATAAATTCCTTACTAAAAGATACATGTCGGGAAAGCATATCTGCATATTGTTCAAGGTCGCTTGCAGTAAGTGTTTTTCCGATTCCCCCCGGAACAAATGAATTCACATGCGGGTGTTTTCCCGCAAGTAACGAAGCCATCTTTCTCCCGAGTTTTGACATTTCCAATGCCTTAAGCCATAATGCCCCGGTTATCGGATTTAATGCCTTACAAATATCTGCAATTGTTGAAAATCCATGCATACTTGAATGTTCCGCCTTTGTTTTTTGTGCCTCTTTGAGAACATCAGGAGCATATTTGTTAAGCATCACTTCTGAATAATCCGGACCTTCCAAAATACAGCATCCGAGAGGAGCATCGTAAAGTTCTTCTGCCATCAGTGTAAAATTTCTCAATGCAATTCCAACTGTTGGAGGAGGAGCATCATACACCATTTCAACACATTCAACACTTGCCGTTGCATGAGGAACAGGACAGACGCCGCAAATTCTCTGTGTTATCCAGATTGCATCTGCCGGCTCCCTGTTTTTAAGTATTGTTTCAAAGCCCCTGAACATCGTTCCGTAAGAATGGGCATCAATATATTTATTTGTTTTCTCGTCAGCGATTGCATGAATTGCCAGATGCCCCTCAATCCTCGTTAATGGTTCTATAATAATTTCTTTTGCCATTTTTATTTTAATAAATTTTTAAATTTTTTTAGTTTAAATTTTTGTAACTTCTCAATAAGTTGGGGTAAATAAATTTTGTAACTGTTCAGGTTATAAAAAACAAATACAAAAAATACAAAACAAAGTATATATTTTATCATTTTCCCACAAGTTATTGAGAAGTTATAAATTTTTGGTCTAAATTTTCAAATTTTGCTCTTAATTTAAATTTTTCTTGATGACATTCGTGAAATTACTGCTTTTATCTTTGCCACCATATCTTCCATCGCCTCCGAAGCATAAGCTCCCGCAGGTGCTTTTTGTAAGAACGGCGAATATGGCTCATCAGGAAATTCCGGCTCCGTGCATCCGATACAAATTCCTCCGACGGTTGTGCATCCCCCGGCACCTTCAACAAATCCCCTTTTCGGAACCTGACAATGTGTGATTATTCCTTTACATCCAAGCATTCCCATACAATACGGCTCGCCGAATTCGGAAGAATATTTCCCGCCTGCAAAATATCCTGCTCTCGGACAAATTTCATGCACTTTCGGACCATATAAAAATTTAGGCCTATTATCAGCATCAAGTTCCGGAACCGGTAAAGCACCTCTCGCTGTTAAAACAAGATGTCCCAGTGCCTCAATTATTGTTTCTCC
>MTER01000113.1:657-3185 GCA_002083985.1 Candidatus Altarchaeales archaeon A3 | reverse complement strand
TTTCCAAGAAAATCTACAACTCCTTTCGCTCCTGTCGGATTTGGATTTCCATGCGGAATTCCCCCGAATGACGCACACGCACCAATAGCAACAACCGCCCCCGCCCTTTTTGATAATTTTAAAAGCACATCATCAAATAGCATCATTTTTCCGCCTGTTTCTCCGACACTGCAATAATACCCGCCTGTTTCTTTTGCTTTTTTCTCGTCCGGAACAGCACCTTCAACAACGAGAACAAACGGATCATGCTTCCCGTTTATTGCATCATCTAAAATTTTTGAGGCATTTTCTCCCCATGGACCCATAATCGTGGGATGATATACTAAATTTATTCCTTCAATTTGTGGCAGAAAGCCGGTCAAAACATTAATCAAGTCCGGATTTGTTCCACCCGTCACAGAAACCGTACAGCCGGTGCATCCCTGTCCCTGTATCCATACAACATTTATTTTTTCAAGAGCCATTTTAATTTTTTTAAGTTTAATAAAAAAATAAGTAATATCTCAATAAGTTGGGGTAAATAAATTTTGTAACCGCTCTTTTTATAAAAAACAAATACAAAAAACGCAAAACAATTATATATTTTATCACCTTCTCACGAGTTATTGAGAAGTTACAAAAATAATAAATAAAATTAATAAACTATATTAAATAAAATTAATAAACTATAATACATGACTATCGGCTAAACTAACCGAATTAATTATTACCTCTTTTAGAAATACAAGTATTTAAATGGTAATATTTAATTCGGTTGATAGCCGATAGTCATGTAATAATAAATTAAATTTTAATTTATATTTAAGATGTGTTTAGGCATTCCCGGAAAGATAATAAAAATTTATGACGGTAGTTATGCTGATGTTGATTTCGGAGGCGTGATAAAAAAAATAAACGCTTCTATGGTTGAAAATTTAAAAACGGGCGATTATGTTCTCGTGCATGCCGGCTTTGCGATAGAAATTTTAAGTGCGAAAGATGCGAATGAAACAATATCCCTGATATTAAATTTAAAAGAATAACTCTGTGCAACAATGAAAATTCAAAATATAATAAGTGAGATAAATGAATTGGCAGGGGAATTTGACGAATTAAAATTTATGGAGGTCTGCGGAACTCATACCCAGACAATTGCCAGATGCGGAATCAGACAAATTTTGCCCAAAAATATAAAATTAATTTCAGGTCCCGGATGTCCTGTTTGTGTAACCTCGCAATATGACATTGATGCAGTAATAGAACTTGCTTTAAATGGAATTCACATAGCAACTTACGGAGATATGTTAAGGGTTCCTGGAACAAACACAAGTTTGGAACATGTTAGGGCAAAGGGTGCAAATGTTAGTGTTGTTTATTCGGTCGAGGACTGTTTTAAATTTAAAAATTTAGGAAATGAGAATGACAATTTTGTCTTTTTTGCCATTGGATTTGAGACGACTGCTCCGATGACAGCGTATGCCTTAAAGAAAAATTTAGCGGTTTATTCTGTTCATAAGATGGTTGTTCCTGCTATGGAGGCATTGTTAAAAACAGGAGAAATTAAAATTGATGGGTTTATAAATCCAGGGCATGTTTCAGTAATAACCGGAACAAAGGACTACAAAAAGCTGAAGGTTCCGCAGGTTATTACTGGCTTTGAAGGTATTGATGTCCTGGCTGCAATTCTGATGCTTTTGAGACAATTAAAAGAAGGAATATGTGAGGTTGAAAATGAATATGTCAGAGCGGTTAAGGATGATGGGAATTTACTTGCAAAAAATTTAATAAATGAAATGTTTAAGGTCAGCGACAGCGAGTGGAGGGGTTTAGGAGTGATTAAAAATTCAGGGCTGGAAGTAAAAGACGCTCACTTAAATGCAAGGATTAAATTTAAGGAGATATTAAAGAATGTTCCCGAGCCAAAGGATAATAAAATTTGTAAGTGCGGGGAAATTATACGGGGATTAATTGAACCGTATGAATGTCCGTTGTTTGGAAAGGCATGCAATCCGGATAATCCGATAGGGCCGTGTATGGTTTCGGGTGAGGGGACATGTGCTATTTATTTTAAATTTAAAAATTTGGAGGGAAAATTTAGATGAGGATATTATAACCGACAATCTTATGATAAAGTTATGGAAATTTCATACGGATTGTGGAATTATTTATTAGACATGTTGCGAAATAACTTTTTCACCTTTAAATTTTAACCTCACTTCGTTCGGATATTTTAAAATCTTTGCGATTTTAAAATCACCTTTAAAATTTTTAATTTGCAACAACTCTATTATATTTTAATCTCTTAATTTAAATAAACAAAATAAAAAAATTTAACAATTTAACAATTCAGGAATTTTAATTTATTTCACAACCACTTCAAGATAATCCAACTGCACAATCCATATAAAGAAGAGATTATAGAGTATTAAAGAAAAAGATGATATAAACATTGCATAGGGGTTGAGTAGCAAATAGAAGTAGGCCACTTATATTTCTTGTAAATTATTAATTAGGGTTCATCCATAAAGTATGAAATTTTGGCACCCTCT
>MTER01000113.1:0-592 GCA_002083985.1 Candidatus Altarchaeales archaeon A3 | reverse complement strand
GAACAATATAATTTAATTACCCTGTTTTATTAAGAGGATACGAGTGGAGGTTATTCGTGATTTTTTGACAGTTACAAGTGATTTACCCTTAATATTGAGTAAGTTCTTAATTTGCAAAAAGTATAAAGTTTTTCGCTCTCAAAATTTCTGTAGGTGTGTGCTGATAAGAGAATGTCTCACAAAACAGGTAGAAAAAGACATTTTTTAACATGAAAAAAGTAACTTCTCAATAAGTTGGGGCAAATAAATTTCATAACTGCTCCTTTTATAAAAAACACCTACAAAAAGTGCAAAATAGGTCATATATTTTATCATTTTCAAAATCATATAGATTTTGAAAATATCCGAGCAACAGCGAGGTTATCTTCTCACAAGTTATTGAAAAGTTATGAAAAAAGACATTTACGGTGACTATGATCATGCTTGGGGTAGACTTTTTGAATAATATAGTTATGGATATACAACATACACATTGAGATTTTTGTGCAGGTTGTATATCCTGGCGGGCCGATATTTGCAACTTCTCCGTTTATAATGTAATCAAAATCTGGGCATTTTAGAACTTTTCTTTAGGTTAGCACAACAATCTGTT
>MTER01000112.1 GCA_002083985.1 Candidatus Altarchaeales archaeon A3 | reverse complement strand
TGGAAAAAATTGAGGAATTTACAGGAACACAAAAAACAAAGCAATAATAAATTGCCTCGTTTCACTTAGGGATTTAAAAATTTGTAAAATTTTTAAACAACAAATTTACTAATTTTAAGGATGTATGAATTATGTATGAATTAATACATAAGTATATTATCATTATCAATAATTATAAACTATCAGAATAAATATATAATTAATAAAAAAGATAAAAAATAATAAACAAAATTTGAAAATGGAACCTTTTGTTTACGGAAATAGTAAAGATGTATTTAAAATGGGAAATGAAAATAATAGTGAAAAGGCAGAACAACAAATGTCTACAATTTTGGGATCCGAAGGAGTATCTACCGCAAATCCAAAGATATGTGTGGTTGGTGTGGGGGGTGGAGGATGCAATACTATTAGAAGATTATCTGAAATGGGGGTTGCACACGAAGTTGAGTTAATAGCAATGAATACCGACATAAAACAATTACGGATGATAAGTGATTTAAGAATAAAGAAAATTTTAATGGGTGCAAAATTAACAGGTGGACAAGGTGCGGGAGGTTTTCCAAATATTGGTGAAGAAGCAGCAATAGCAAGCAATCGGGATATTGCACAGGCGATGGAAGGGGCACGAATCGTATTCATCTCTGCTGGTATGGGTGGTGGAACAGGAACAGGCGGAGCGTCAGTAGTAGCAAAAATTGCAAGAGATATGGGAGCAATTGTTATTAGTGTTGTAACATTCCCTTTCAGACTTGAGCGTGCAAGAGTTACAAAGGCAAAAGAAGGTATTGAAAAGTTAAAGCTGGTCTCACATACAGTCATCATTTTGGACAATAATCTGTTAGTTCAGTATGCACCAAATTCACCAATGGATGAAGCATTTAAAATTGCAGATGAGGTTATCGGAAAGGCAATAGACGGAATAACACATTCCATACTTATTCCAAGTTTAATAAATCTTGATCTTGCCGACTTTATGGCTGTAATGAGAATAGGAGGAATGGCAATGATAAGTATGGGTCGGGGAGCAGGACCAAAGAAGATTGAGGAGGCAGTAGCAGCAGTTAAAAACCAACCTTTATTAGAAGTTGATACTATGGGTGCAACCGGTGCTTTGATTCACATTACAGGCGGGTCAACACTTTCGCTGAATGATGCAAATAAAGCAGGAAGTATGCTCACTGAAAAAGTAAGTCAAAATGCTCCTGTTATATGGGGTGCAAGAGTGGATGAAGAAATGGGGGGCAAAGTAGAGATTGTTTTAATTATAACCGGAATAAAGAGTAATCTCTTGTCAGGAGAAAGCAATGCCCCGGTGGGGGAAGGTAGAATTAATGTACAATCTCAACCAGTGCCGCAGCAGCAATTTCAATCCCCACAAGCACAGCCAAAAAATGTATATAAACCAGCATGGCCAGCCGGTGGATATAGTGGAGCGGGAAGTTACTCTCAACAGGAACAACAACCGATAAGTTATCCATCACAGAATCAGGGTTATAGGCAACCGGAACAAGGATATGGAGTTCAACAAACACAACCATGTTATCAACAACCCCAGGGAAATATCTCTCAACCTCAGCAGGAATATGTACAACCGCCAAAAGCACAACCAAGGCAAAGGCCTGTTTTAATCGAAGATACAGAAGCACTTGCGAGAGAGAAAGAAGAATTGAGGAATATTTTGGGTGCAGATGGTGTTGATCTTGAAGATCCAAAAATTATAGTAATTGGTGTTGGTGGAGGGGGGTGTAATAGTATTACTCGCCTTTCAGAAGCAGGACTTTCAAAAACATGTTTGAGAAGTACCCGACTGATTGCTATAAATACAGACAAAAGGGCATTAGTTGATATGGTTAAAGAAGATAAAGTACCTATTACTAAAGTATTGATAGGAGGAAAGATGACAAAGGGTATGGGTGCCGGCGGTTATCCTGATGTTGGTGAAAAAGCAGCAGAAGAGTCCTTTAATCTTTTACAGCAAGCGGTGGGAAAGCCCCAGCTTGTGTTTTTGGGAATAGGTATGGGTGGCGGAACAGGAACAGGTGCGGGACCAGTAGTAGCTAAAATAGCAAAACAGGGAGGTGCAATCGTTGTAGGAATTGTAACCTATCCTTTTAATCTTGAAAGAGCAAGAAAGGATAAAGCGAAAGAAGGGATAGCACGACTAATGCAATATTGTGATACTGTTGTTGTAATAGACAATGAGAAATTGCGTACTGTTGTGCCGAATATGCCGATGAATGATGCATTTATGTTCGCAGACAAAGTGATTCAGGATGCTGTTCAGGGCATTACAGAGACAATTATGACTCCAAGTTTAATAAATCTGGACTTTGCAGATATAAAGTCAACAATGGGAAATAAAGAAATTTCCTTGATTTGTGTCGGTGAAGGTGATGGTCCGGATAAGGTCAAGCAGGCAATTTCATCAACATTGAACAGGCCTTTGCTTGATGTGAATTACAGTGATATTAGCGGTGCATTAATTCACATAACAGGAGGGGCAAATATGACCTTAGAGGAAGCACACTCTATTGGAGACGGCATAAGTAAGGGTGTTAAAAAGAACGCAAATGTTGTATGGGGTGCAAGAATTGATGAAAAACTTGGAGACAAAATTAAAGTCGTAGCAATACTTACAGGTGTAAAAGGGATGAGTATTCCGGTTGGAGGAATGGGGAAAGGCGGCATGTACACTTCTTCAATACCTGATCTTTTTAAGGATCTTGGAATAACCTACTTATAAGAACCGCAAGTAATAACAATAAAGGCAGCAAAACCAAAGAAAAATTTATTTTTTAATTTTTTAATTTTAAATTAACATATCGGTATAAAAGTAATAACATTAAATTTATAAAAATGGCAGAAGAAATATTTAAAGGACAAGGAATAATCGGAGATATTGGAACTTATGCATCTCCAAAAATTATGGTAGTTGGTGCAGGTGGTGCAGGAAGTAATAACATTGAAAGATTAGCAAACGCTGGCCTTGGAAATGAAGGAGTAAAGTTAATAGCAACAAACACGGACAAAGTTCACCTGATGAGTTTAAAAGGAGATATGATAAAAATTTTAATCGGAGCAAAGACCACTGGAGGAATGGGTGCAGGAGGATTTCCTGATGTTGGAGAAGCAGCAGCAATAGAAAGTAACCAGTTACTTGCTCAACAAATGGAAGGTGTTGATTTGTTATTTTTGACAGCAGGAATGGGTGGAGGAACAGGTACAGGTGCAGCACCAGTAATAGCAAAAATTGCAAAAGATATGGGTGCTTTGGTTGTTGCAGTTATAACATTTCCTTTTAAATTAGAAAGAGCAAGAACACAAAAAGCAAGAGAAGGAATAGAAAACCTGAGAAAGTATGCAGATACGGTTGTTATAATAGACAATAATAAGCTTTTGGAATATGCGCCAAATGTTCCAATCAATGATGCATTTGCAGCTGCGGACAGGATAACATCTACTTCGGTTAGAGGAATCTCAAAGACAATTTTAGAACCAAGTTTGATTAATCTGGACTTTGCAGATCTTAGAGCAGTTATGACTAAGGGCGATATTTCAACAATTAGTGTTGGACGGGGAGCAGGTCCTGATAAGATCAAGCAGGCAGCAGAGGGGGTTTTATATCATCCGCTTCTAAATGCGGAAATTAACAAAGGAAGTGGAGCGTTAATTCATATAACTGGAGGTCCAAATACAAGTTTAAACGATGTTACAAAAGTAGGAGAACTTATAACCAAAAATTTCCCACAGGATGCAAATGTAGTATTCGGAGCAAGAGTTGAGCCGAAAATGGGTGACGAGTTGGAAGTAATAGCAATTTTAACAGGCATTTCAGCACCGGATATGATCAAAAGCCCATCGTTCCAGGGACAGGAAATTTATGGAAAAGGCAATATAAGGATGATATAACAATATGTAGAAAATATGGGCTAACCAATAACTGACTTTAAATTTTTTATTTCTTATTTTTTTTAAATTTTAATTCTGAAAGTTGGTAGTTTTCTGAACTTGCTCAATACTATATGGTTCAAACCCTCAAAATCTAAAAATTAATTTTAATTTTTTATTCAGATTTCTCAAAAATTATAATCCTTTTTTGTTCAGAGGGTACAAAAATTACTAAAAACTGCGGGTTTTTAATCTTTAAAAATCTATTGGATTTTAAAATTACCTATGAAAATTTCAAAAAAATCAAAAAATTTACCTATAATTTTTTGGGCGGCTGAATAGTTACAATTTTTTATTTAATCTTAAATTTTCACACAAACATAAACCATCAAATTTAAATTGAACGAAACAACCAAAAAAATTTACCTGGATTTATGATGCGAGTGTAATCTTACATTCCCTGAACATTATGTTTAAGAGATACTTAACAAAAGGAGTTCTCAATGAAGTAAAGGATGAAATTTAAATTTAACTTGACTTTGTTTGATTAAATATTAAATTATTGATGGCGTAAAAATAGGTGACTTTTTTTTGTAATACATAAATTTTAAGATTTCTTTTAAGTGGAATTTTTGTAATATCTCAATAAGTTGGGGTTGTAATTGCTCATTTTATAAAAAACAAATACAAAAAATGCAAAACAATTATATATTTTATCACCTTCTCACGAGTTATTGAGAAGTTACGAATTTTTAAAATATTGTTTTTGATTTTTTTCGATTTATAGGAGGCGAGCACCAACGATCACCTATTAATTACGCCATCAAATAATTATCCAGATAATGTCAAATTAAAAATTATTATTTTATGACTTACGCAAAACAGATGCGAATTCTTATCTTTTTAAGTCCTTTTATAGGGTGAATTGCGCAAGTCATATATTTTAAAATCTAAATTTATTAATAGTGAGATAATCCCATCAGAATTTAATTAACGAGTTGGGGGCACCACCTAAATTTTCACGAACAAGAATACGCACAAAAATATCTTCCAAAAATCTCATCTCTATTCCAGCGACTTGTGTTGAAGTTCAATCGAATATAATTTTTTCTTTGTGTCAGATAAACCTTCTTCCCAGCCAAATTTGAATCCTTTTTTAAAGCAAACAACCCCGCTCGCCTTTTCATAAATTTTAACTTCAAATCCAACATTTCTCAACCGATTTATTATTCCTTTTTCAACCGATTTATTTCTGTATTTGCTGCCTGGTTTAGAAACATAATGAAATAATTTTCCGCCTGACTTTAATACACGATATAAATTTTTATAAAATTTTTCTCCGTACAACTCTCCGGCCCTTGAAAGTGTGGGAGGATCATGGATGAGGTAATCAAAACATTCATCATCAAATTTTTCTATTTCATCGTAAGCATCACCTATAATTGATTTTATGTTCTTACTCTTACTTGTAAATAATTCCGCTGAATATTCATTATTCTTCGCAATTTCAATTACATTTTCATCTTTTTCTATTGTAACAACCTCATCCGCACAGCGAGATGCCGCAATTGCAGTATATCCCAATCCAGTACATATATCTAGAACCCTTCCTTTTTTAATCCCTAAAATTTTTACCTTGTTTTCGGCGTCCTTTTTCGGAGATGTCCATTTTATACAGTGCATAAGAATTCCGTCAATCACTAATGCCGGATAATCATCTGTAGAAATTAATTTATAGACAGTCATTGCTAATCGTTTTTATATTTTATTTTTCATTTCTCAAAAAAGTTATATTGTTATAAAAAATTTC
>MTER01000111.1 GCA_002083985.1 Candidatus Altarchaeales archaeon A3 | reverse complement strand
TGCTACAAACAACATTGCTGATTACTGTTGAATTTAAAGCACTTGAAAAAATTCCGATGTGGTTATTTAAAATTTTATTATTTAAAATTTTGAACTTGCTCAATATTAAGGGGTAAATCACTCGTAACCGTCAAAAAATCACGAATAACCTCCACTCTTTATTGAGCATATTCACCAAAATAACAAGATACAAAACTTCAGTTATTTGTAATAAATTTCCCTCTTATTTATACCTGCCATAAGCGATTTCATAATTTCCTCATCGCTGCTAAAATTTATCTTAATCAGGTTATCATTTTTCATTAAACACGGCTTTATAAATCCGTCGCTTGTTATCCGTATCTTCCTGCAGTTTTTGCAGAAATTTCGGTTTAAATGCGACCTGACCACCTCAACAACCGCACCATCAACAAAATACTGCTTCCTAAAATTCACATCCCTAACAAAAACCTTACTTGCCTTTCTTTCAAGTTCCTTTTCAATGCCTTCAAGCGAAAAGAAAAATTTGTCAAAGAAAATTTTACCTGTCGGAATAAGTTCTATCAACTGGAGGATTGCATTGTACCTTTTTGAAATTTCCATCATTTTGCCTATTTCACTCTCATTTATGCCTTTTAGCACGACCATATTTATCTTTATTGGATTTAATCCCGCATCCGCTGCACTTTTCAGACCTTTTTCTATATTTCCTATGTTTTTTTGAAGGATGCTTGATGACAGCGAATCACAGCCGATATTTACTCTGTTTAAGCCGTTGTTTTTTAAATCATAAGCAAATTTATCCAGAAAAAATCCGTTTGTTGTCATTGAAATATCTTTAATACTTTCAATTTCTGATATTTCTTTTACAATTTCAACAATATCGTTCCTTAATAATGGCTCCCCTCCCGTTATTTTGACCTTTTTTATTCCTAATTCTGATGCAGCCCTCATAACTCCTTTTATTTCCGAAACAGAAATTTCTTTACCACATCTGTTTTTATCACCATCTCCTTCTCTGTGGCAATAAGGACAATTTAAATTACATTTCTGTGTAACCGAAAGTCGCATAAGCGTTATTTCCCTTCCACAGGTATCTTTAACCATTTTATTAGTCCGAATTTATCTCTGTTTTTATCCGGATGAGTGGCAAAATTTTTCAGGCGATTTAGTATTTGTTTATTATCCATAAAATTTAATATTCTGTCGTCAATTCCGTCCATAGACATCGGCAATTGGTTTTGCTCTCTTAAAGATTTATAAATTTTTTCCTTTATGTTTGTTGCTGAAAATCCATCTCTGTTTTCGTATATTGTCGGAACACCTAAAATTTTACAACCGCGAGACCACATTTTCTCCCTCGTATAAACATGTATTATCTTTCCGCAAATTTCATTCATATCTTTTCTTATATTTAATCCGTATTTAAGTGGAACGACAGAAATTTTTCCGTTTGCAATTTCTTCGCCAAAGACGCTCCTGAACATTTCTTTTCTTTCGTCATAAGTAAAAGGATTGTCGTAATTTGTGAAATTTTCATCAACAACCAGTCGTAAGCCGATATACAATTTTCCTTCGGCCACATACTTATCTGATATGTGCCTGATTATGCCTTCGTGAATTTTTGTTAAAATGCTGAATCTGCCAGGAAATAAAATGTCCATTTATTTAAATTTAAAATTTAATGACCGAAATATATAAATTACTCCTCCTGCAAGAAATCCAAAAACACACAACTCCAAAATTAAAGAATCGCTTATCATCCCCAACAAAGGATTTCCTAATATTGGCCAGAACGGATTCATATCGCCGTGCATAAATGAGTCCAGCAACAAGTGTCCATAAATTCCCGCAAATGATGCGATAACAATTGAATTTAAGGAATAATTCTGTTCAACCCTAAAAATTTCTGAAATTTTGATAAGATGCGTCCGCAAGGTAAAAATTATAACAATGACTGCAATTGCAAATAAAGTTCCTCCGATGAATGTATGGCTAAATCCGTGCAACTGGCAATTTCCGATAAACATGCAATAAATCGGCTCAATATCAACAATGACGCTCGCAAGCAAAATTGCAGGTAAATTTATATATCTGAATAACAGCATTCCAAATGCAAGTCCTATACCTAAATGAAAAGGGGTTAAAGGCATATTTATATTTAAATTACAAGTGTTTAAATTATCAATATTTTAAAATTTCTAAATTTTTTCATCAACCAATTCAATATTGCCAAGTTTTAAATTTTCCATCCATGATTCTGTTTTGACTAATATTCTGTCATTATAGCCAACCCATGAAATACTTTTTGCAGAAATTTTTGTATTGGTGGTACCTCCAGATTTTCCTGACATATCCGACATATCCATACTGCTTGCAGATTCTTGCTCTACTATATAACACTTTTTCTTTCCGACTTTCGTATCAATTTCTCCAACACCTGTAACTTTGTATTTTTCTGTACTTTTTGAACTCATTCCGCTCATATTCGTTGTTGTTTCCTTTCTCCATTCAAAATTTTCATTTAATGCGAGCATCCATGGCTGAATCATCATGCTTGGGCTAACTCCACCCATCATACTGCCGCTTTCTGCCTTTTCGCCTTCCATTGTCATTTCCATTCCGAACATTTTTGTTATTGTTTTTACTGTTTTTCCATCATTATTTATCCATGTTTCTCCGCTTGTATTTATTCCTTCTTTAAACATATTCATCTGCTGAATTTCCTGCTGTGTCACCTCTTTTCCTTTTTTGTCTGCAGCCATCAATTCTTCAAAATTTTCAATTTTTATTATTGATGTGTATTTCAAAACATAAACATCACTTTTATTATATCTTTCTTTCCGGTTAACCACAATATCCGCGCTTCCGGACATTTTCATATTTGTATTTGGAATATTACTTTTGTTTGCATCCTCTGCTGCAAAACCCATCGTCAAATTTAAAGGAAACGTAAATTTATATTCATATTTGTATCTGTTGCCAATTTTTAACTGCAAATCGGCATTTCTTTTAAGTTCTCCTGCCTGAACTTTAACATCAGGGATAAAATTTTGCGTTGGCTCAACATAACTTTCATTATCATTGATATTATCTCCTATGCCTGATGAACCCGGCTGATGCGGATTTAACACCATAAAACCCCCAACAATTATCAAGACCGCTGCAATTAAGACCCCTATCGGAACAATATATTTGTTTGACATTTTATAAATTTTTATAAATTTGTATCAAAAGTTTATTATTAACTTTCCGAAATTAAATTTGTTTCCGAAGTCATTAGACCTTCTGATTTTGTCTGTGACTTAACCAAAATTCGTTTTTCTTTATCTACCCAGACAATCATTTTCATATCTATTGGAGCATACCCTTCTGATTTTACCTGCGATTTATCTTTGAATGTTATTTCAACCTTAAAGTATTCCCTATTATTTGCCTTTTCATTTTCAACAAATTTATATTCTATTTCTCCTTTGTGATTACCTTCTCCTTTTTCTTCTATGGTCTGAATCCATCTGAAATTTTCATCTAATGCAAGCATCCACTGGCTAAACACAGGGAAACCCATATACATTCCCATCATACTTGACATAACATTTGCCAAATCCTCTGTGTAGGTCATTTCGGTATTTCCCATTTTCATCACAATTTTCATTATCTTCCCGTTTTCTTTGTCGTAATAATATGTTGTCGTTTGCTGTTCTGCCATTGCTTTCTGTTGTTCTGCCATTTTCTCAATTTCTTCTTCGCTTGCTTCGCTCATATATTCTCTTATGCTTTTTTTTATTTCTTCTATATCCTGTTTTGGTTTTATGCTAACAACATAACAATCCTTTCCTTCAACCCTTTCTGTCTTTTCAACATTATATTCTGTTATGCTATTTATTGTAGTTGTCTTATTCTTGCGTTCGCATCCTGCTGGAAGTTTCGGTTGTGTTAAATTGTTATTGCTATTTTTATCCATACTACTATAATACTCCTGCATCATCCTATAATACTCTTCTTGGCTTTTCTTATTATTGCAATCCACTTGTTCATAAGTATTTTGCATTGTTGTTTTATATTGATACTTTTTTCCAACCTTGAGCGGAACATCTGCATTCTGTTTTAACGCATCTTCGGTTACCTTAAATTCCGGCACAAATGGATGTGCTCCACCTTCCGAAGGTTCAACATACGAATCATTATCAGGTGCATCACCTGGTGAAACCGGCTGATGCGGATTTAA